>NZ_JONQ01000013.1 GCF_000711905.1 Methermicoccus shengliensis DSM 18856 | reverse complement strand
TACTCCCCACGCTTACGCATGGGGCTTCCAAACAGCTTAACGAAGCTGGCACGTGAGTGGATTAATGGGGTGTGGCTTAGCCACACCCCTTAATGCGCTGTTTTGCTGGCTTTTGTAAAAAGCCAAGTGGACGACAGCTGCGGTTGGGCGTTCACCTGAGGCTTTACGCCTCAAGCTCATGCACCCTTCGGGACGGTCACGAGCCCCGCATCCCATCGAACTCGTTATCCGATGGGCTACATGACTTGGTATATTTAGCAGAGTATTTAAACTTAGCCACCTCCCCTTGCGTATCCCCCTCCGAAGGGGTCTTGCAAGCAACGGGAAGATAAAGAGTATTCGCTCATCCGTATTTTAGCTGATATTAGTTCTGAGAACCATCCCCACTCATCCGAATCAACGCCAGAAAGTCGAATGGCCAGTGGGTTTCTCTGATTATTCGTAGTAAAACCTTAAAACCTTTTCAGTCACAACATGTAGATGAGCCTGTTAGTATTCAATCGACCTTTCCGAGCAGCCATTCCCAAAGAGGAACCACTTTCACTTCCCTTTCCCCTTCTTCTATCACCCCTTCATCATCCCATGTTATCACACTCAGCCTTTCAGCCTTTAGTCTCTTTCCTACCTCCGCCAGGTTCTTAACTTCTCTTCCATAATTGTTTTCAGTTATTTCCTTTGTAACCTGTATCAGCTCCTCCACTTTCAACCCTTTTTTCAAAATGAAGTCGACCTCCCTTTTATCATCCCGCCAGTAGTGCAGTTTATAGCCTCTCCTCAAGAGTTCAACGGCAACTGTATTTTCCATTTTCCTTCCCAAATCTGGTGATGGAGTGAAACCCGCGCTCAAAAAGGCTGGATCAATAATGTATGCTTTTTTCGGAGACTTCAAGCTTTCCCGTATCTTGTAAGAAAAGCGCTCTGCTTTAACAATTATGAAAGCCTCTTCAAGATAATCAACGTAATTTTTCACAGTGTGCACACTGCCGATGTTTAGAGCGTTCTTCAGCTTCGTGTAGCTGAACTCTCTAGCAAAGTTAGAGACAAGGTAAAGGGAGAGCTCGTAGAGGGTTGAGGAGTACTTCACGTTCCTTCGCTTAACCACATCCTTCATTATGATGCTGTCAAAAAGCATTCTCCCATAGTCACGATAATCATAACCCTTGACAACCACCTCTGGGAAGCCCCCCTTTCCAGATACTCGGAAAGTTTTGAGAGCATTTTTCCTTCCTGAGAGCTCATCTCCACCTTTGGCTCAATTTTTTTGGCCCTCAAGAATTCCCTGAAGGAGAACGGAAAAACTTTAACCCTATCGGCGGGAAGTCTCCATGCGTGAGCGTGGAGATGAGAGCCGATAAGCTTATATTTTTCCTCATCATACTTCTTATTGTCTGCAAGGCTGAAAGAGCTGGCAGACCTAGGGCTGGGACGGCCCGAAGTGAAGCCTGTGGAGACCATGACCTCCGTAACCCGCCTTCCACACGGGGTGCAGAGGAACGGTCTCATCTGACGAGACCTCCGCTGTGGGTGTGTGGGGATCGAGTCTGGTCGTTGAAGCAGGAAGCTCCTTCCGACAGGGAGGGGTAGTTCACCTTCCACATATCTCCCCGTCAGATGGCAGCTCACTGCTCAGCAGTTTCGAATTCGAGCCAGTAAGAACGACGTTATAACCCAATCTTCTGAGCCTATTGACAAAAAGCTCCCAATCCTTAACATTCTGGATTTCGTCGAGGAAGAGGGTTTCAAATTCTCCATAGACCTCATGGACAAGCTTTAAAACCTCGTTGAGGTCTTCCGCTTTGGTCAATACCTCATCATCAAAGTTCACATAACCAAAATTTTCTTTAAGAGCTCTCACCGCTAAAAAGCTTTTTCCAGCCCTTCGAGGTCCAGTTATTACCTTTATCAGGTCGGTTGGAAGGTACTGCTTGAGTTTTTTCTCAGCTTCTCTCTCAACATAGTGTTCTTTTCCCAGCTTCTCGAGTTCATACTTTTGGGCTATTACGTGCTCCCTCATCCTGTGCACCTGAGAAAATATAGTGCACAAAGTTTAAAAAATTTGTGCAGTTTAGTGCATATTTTTGAGTTATAATTATTGAACGCTCATCTATATTTTAGCTGATATTAGTTCTGAGAACCATCCCCACCCATCCGAATCAACGCCAGAAAATCAAAAACCTGCAATCTCCTGAAGCTGACACCACGATACTTCCTCAGATAAGCCCTCAGAATGAGTGAACTACTCCCCGCTCACGCAGGGAGCTTCCTGCTTCACAGAGAAGACTTGCCCCTCGATTACCGCTTTAGCGGTAACGAGGAGTAGAGGTCTCCTCTCCACAGGCTCTAAGGACCGTCCCAACCCCGATTTGTTCTTTATCCTGCAAGCTGAGATATAATCCCTATACAGGTCATCAAAAGTTAGTCCTTCAGATGTACCTCTTGGGTTTACCTTTATGACTCTCCTTCCAGCTCTCTCAGCCTTGAAGGAGAGCATTTCGATGAACTTACCCCAAGAGGCATCCAATATGCGTTGAGCTAGTTTGTTTCCAACTTTAACCATATTTCTAATCTTCAAGTCTTCAACTGCTATTATGTCGTGATTATTCACGTAAAACCTGCTAAGTTTATGTAAGAAGTCGTTTCTCTGATTTACAAGTTTTTCATAAGCTTTAGCAAGCTTAATACGAGACTTCTCTCTATTTTTAGAGCCCTTCTGCTTTCTTGAAAGGTTGCGTTGTAGAGTCTTTATCCTTTGCAAAGTTCTCTCGTAAAACTTGGGATTCTCTATTTGCCTTCCTTCACTATCTGTCAGAAAGTGTCTTACACCAACATCTATTCCCACTTCTTTACCTGTTGGTGGTAATAGCTCTGGTTCATCTTCTACCTGAACAATTGCATACAATTTACAAGATTTCTCTCTTTTTACAATCACCCCTTTAATTCTTCCTTCAATTGGACGGTGTAGTTTGATGGGGATAGTACCAGCCTTAGATAAGATGAGCTTGTTATTCTCAAAATCAATCTTGAATCCCGATTGATTGAAGTTCAGAGTTTTGAACCATCCCTTACCCTTATAACGGAGCTTACCAACTTTCTTTCCATTCTTCTTCAACTCTGATAGGGCTTTGATGTTCGACCATAACTGGTAGTTCACCATCTGCAAAACCTTGGAGTAGACTTTATTCAGGTTAGGATTCTCTTCCTTTAGCTTAACGATTAGAGCTTGTGTATCTTTCTGTTTTATCTTTCTACCTTCTTCTTTTGCCTTATTCAGCTCAAACAATAAACGATTGTATAACCATCTGCATAGCTCAAGCTGTTCCGTTAGTTTAGCTTGAATGGTTTTGGAAGGATAAATGCGAAACTTATAGCTTAGCATTCTCAATCAACTCTTTTATAGCCTCATCTATTGTGATTCTTCTTTTTTTCTTGAGCTGTAATTTTGAGACCACTTCTAAGAGTTTTTCGTGAGTGTCTTTCTCAACCTTCATAGTAACCTTACTCATCATAGTTTTATTAGTATCATAACTATATATGCTTATCGGCTCTCATCTCCCTACGAAGGGGACTTCCCGCCGATAGGGTTAAAATATTTGCCCACTTTCAACCAGTATCTGGCTTCTCTCTCATCCTTTCATCAGGACCTTTTCTACACCAATCATAAGCCAGTCTGTTCTGCATGTGTTCCAGATCCAGCATCCAGATTATACTCAGGCTGAGGTAGCTCCAATATATGATAATCTACACATCTTTTCACACTCCCTTATCACAGGGCTCATCTTAATAATCTCATGACGGGTGCCAATGATGGCTATCCATTCACCAAGTTGCTTACTGCTGATTACAGAGTAATCAACGCTTAGTTTAATCATCAGAAGCAATCTCTAACAATTCCTCCATCCTCTTGATAAATTGTCTGGCAGTATCGATACTGGATTTCACTTCTTCACTTGTAGGAGCATGAAATGTGTATTGATCCTCATGGCGAGTGCTTCTCATTCTGTCAAAAACCACAACCCATTTTTCCTCCAGTAAATTCTGGTTGACGTACTTTTCAAGGTAAACACCAACACAGTAGTGACTTTTCTCCCTAACACCATCCCTGAAAAGTACTGCTCTTGCAGAGTGAAACACAGCCAGGTATGTTGATAATAAAGCTGATCTAAAAGCACCGGATTCAAAATTTATCATTGCTTCATTAAGCCATTCCTTCGCCCGTTTTATCGATTCCTGACTTTTTTCTTTTGAGGGCTCTACATAACGCAGTAGGCCTCGCCTGAAGCATTCTTCATAATTCAATTGATTCCCCCCAGAGCACTATCGAATCATTTACTATGGAATTATAGAAGGGCCTATCTTTCTCCTTTAACTCTTTAATTTTTTGATGTGTTAAAACAACAAGATTTACTTCGGTTCCAACCATCTCTCTCAGCTTTTTCTGCAGTTTACCGAGCTCGAACTCAGAAGGGTAAGTTTCGGTCTTAATCCAGACGTCCAAATCGCTCTCATCTGTATTTGTACCTTTAGCCCAGCTTCCGAATAGTCCGAAACCCTTAATCCAATCACGTTTCAATGAATCCTCATCTATTTTATTTAGATTGAGCAGCAGCTTAATTACCCTTATCATAGCTGAATCCCCGAATCGATAGACCCTACCATGCTTAACGAGCAACCCAAACTCGGTTAACTTATTCAGATATCTTGAAACTAAACCCTTTGTCACACCGGTCTCTCTTGAAACTTGCGTTACAGTGAAATCTCTCTGATAAAGAGAATAATAAAGGATCCTCAGGCGCTCTTCACTTTTAAACAGCTCAACAAGCATACTGTATACTTGTGTTTATGGATTATAAACTTTTTGTTTATGCAGTGTAAACGATATACATTCAGAACTGAGTATCCCATAAGACCAGCTTTTGCATTCACGATGAAACTGGGCAGGAAGCCCACCACATTTAGTGGTGGGAGGAATTCCCCTCAAAGTTTAAGTAGATGCTTGTCATATAAAAATGAGAGTGGATTGCTCCCTCGTCGGGACACGGCGAGTATAGGCGTGAAATGGTATGGGGGAATTCCGATAAGGACTTTGAGTAAAGAGGACGTGATGGCTGAGGTAGGGGCAATCAAATGGTTTTAGTCGATAATACTGTTCTTTCGAACTTTGCAAAGGTGAATAGGGTAGACCTGCTTAAAGGGGCTTTTGAGAAAGTATACGTAACAGAGCAGGTTTTGGAGGAGTTTAGAGTAGGCGTTAGGAGAGGAGTTTTACCTGACGTAACTCTTGATTTTGAAGTGGTAGAGGTAAGGGAAGATGAACTTGAGCTCTACAACGCTTTGAGGGTAAAACTGGGAAAGGAAGAGGCATCTTGCTTAACTATCGCAAAGAACCGCAACATGAAAGTTCTAACAGACGATTCAGATGCAAGGAAGGTTGCGAACCTTTAGGTTTTCTTGAGTTTTTGGAGCTGGAAGCCAATGCAAGACTGGCTTTAACCAACTCAGGAGGTGTGCAGGCTTTGAGAGATAACACAGAGAGGCCGGAGACGTTGGAGGTGGGTTCAAATGTTCTGGCTGGAACAAGACCGGAGAGGATACTGGAAGGAGTGCGAGTGATACTTGACAGGGAGAACGGCTGGGAGGATCCATTTGGTGAGGCTGGGGAGGAGGTTGTGGGGCTAATCCGAACAGATTTAAATACTTCTCAAACGAAGGAATAGATGTGGTGGTAAATGTGAAGGCGATTGAAGTTGTTTATGAGAATGGTGTTTTTAAACCCATAAAAAAAGTAGACCTACCCGAAGGGATAAAACTGACGGTATTGGTTGAAGAATTTGGTGAAATCGACGAGATATCAAACAGAGTTAAGAACATAGCCGGTGAAGCATCCAGGGAAAAAATTATTGAAATACTGGGTGAAGCATGGGTGTAGTCTACCTGGATTCCGGTATTTTGGTGGATCTTCTACTCGGAAGCAGTACAAGAAGACTGGCTATTAAATCCATTATAGCTGGAAAAAAGAGGGTTACGTCGGTAATATCTCTATGTGAAGTTCTTTATGTTTCTACAGCTTTAAGTGCCGAAAGGATTTACGGGAACAGAGGTCGTAGCGCTGTAAGCTTATAAAGAACAGGCACGAAGATTATCTAATCCTCTATGAGAGTGTCAAAGACCTGTACTCCTTACTCAATATTGAAATCTTACCTCATCCGAAAACAAAAATTATGGACAGCTTGATCAAGAAGTACAAACTTCCTCCGCGGGATTTGGTACATATAGCAACCGCAATTGAAAACAACTGCAATCATTTTTTAACACTTGACAGCGACTTCAAGCAAATCAGCGAGGAAATAGAAGTCATCGAGGATGATCATGATTGACGATGGTCGTCAACCTCCTGAAAGTCTTTCAAGTCCCAAATGAGCTCATCTTTCTCAGAAACTCTCCTTGCAACTATGCCATAATACTTCTCATAACCTTCGAGCCCAATGAGCTCAGCTTTCCTCCCGAGGTCTCCGAGAATTCTGTCGATATCTCTTTCGCTCAGCTCTCTCCACTTGACCTCCACCAACAGAGCCTTCTTCTCACGCTCGTTTAACGCCAGCAGATCTACCTCCTCACCCTTATGCCACCATCCTCCGATCTTGGAGAATTTGAAGGGAAGCCTTTCACGCCTGTTGAGCTCAATGAGGAACTGCCTCGCAATACCCTCGAAAACCATGCCCAGGTAGTTCGCGCAGTCCTTCTTAATTTCTCCGAGATCGAAAATACCTTCCTCGATGGCTGAAAGGTTCGGATATATGTAGCGGAACCAGAATGCTACGAAGTTATCTCCGATAAAGTATCTCCCCTTCTTCGAGCTTGCATTCTCAGTTACGGGAACTCTCTTCACAAGGAATTCAGTTTCCATCAGATTTTTCAGATACTGTGTGATGTCCGAATGTTTTGCTTTCAGGTGTTCTCTGATCTCTTTCGGCGTGTTTTTGCCGAGAGCCACTGCTTCGAGAATCTTCTTGTACGTTGTCACATCGCTGAACTCGTACTTTATCAGGAAGTCGAGCTCATCTTTCAGGAAAGTATCGGGCCTCTTCAGCTCTCCTTCGAGCCACTTCCAGAAGGGCGGTTTAACTTTTTCGAGGTGATAAGGGATTCCATCTGCGAATCCATATATCTCGACGAGCTCCTCCCACTGGAGGTTGGGGAAGAACTCCCTGAGGTGGAAGAACTTCAATGGCCTTAGCTTCATCGATGCAAACCTTCCGTAAAGCGGGCTTTTGTAACTCAGAACCCTGTCGCTCATCATGGAGATCGACGAACCAAGCAGTATGAGCTTCGTGCCTGTATTACCGAGAATCAGATCGACTGCACGCTGGAAGAGCGACACGACTTTTTGGTCCTCCTTAATGAGGTTGGGGAACTCATCTATTACGACAACCTTACCCTTCAGAAAGTTGAAATAGGCTTCCCAGTCTTCCTGAGCGTAGGAAATTTCCGGGACGAGTTTCGAAGCCAATCGCTTGAAGTGCCTGAGGTTGTCCCCTTCCACCGCTAAGTAATATACGTGTTCTCTCTCCTTTACCGCCTCAAGGACTAGGCGGGTTTTGCCAACTCTCCTCTTACCGTAGATCACGATAAGCTCGAATATGTCGCTGTCCAGCCTTTCTCCCAGAGCCTTCAGCTCCTCCACTCTGTCAACGAACTTCATGATAACCGCCGTTATGATAATTTGAGTTATCATTTATATCCCTGTCGGTTTGATTCAGCCGTGAGTCCGGATAAGGCAGTGGCTGCGTGAGCCAGCCCGTGGGGACCCCTCTCTTTAAGGCTCGTAAAGAACTCCTCACAGAGCCCCTTGCGTGAGCGAGGGGTAGTTTACGCACTCAATCAAAACAAACGTGAACCGTAAACACCGACTTCTTTGTGCATGCTACCACCACCCATCGAAGAACACCTGTGCATGGGAGTGGTGCCACCCTAAAATAATCTGTCCCTCTTTTCTCACATTCCCTTATAATGGGAGACATCCTTATGATTTTCGGTCTTCTTTCCTCAATCATCTGTTTTCTGTTAGTGATAAATATACGATATCGTGATATTCAATGAGATACCATGGTATTTGAGGAGGAAATTCTTGAAAATAAGTATTATGCAGAGAAATGAGGATGAGCTGGATTTCTGGCTCTATAAGCAATCGAAGATTTGGGGTGGAATGAAGAGAAGACAAAGATTGCTCTCTATGGAGGGATTGACAGGGTGAGGGGGGCTGAAGAGTTTTATGCGCTTCTATGCCGTGTGGCTCGTGTGCACAAAAGCCTTTCTGGACGTGGTGGCAAAAATTAAAAAGGGTCGTGCAGAATGTGTTCCATAAAGTCCTACGGTGAGGCTCATGGCAGACTTTGCACAAAAAAGGACGATGGAGCACTTTACTGAAAGTGACGATTATGCTGCAAGAAGTGGCTATGTCCATCCAGAGCAAGACCCCATCATCTTGGACTTCATCAAGCACAGGTGCAGCCAAGCATCAAAGGTCTTGGAGGTGGGGGGGGGGCAGCGGGTACATGCTCGACTTGGTTGCATCTCACGCGGGCATATCCAACCTCTATAACTGCGAGCTCGTTGCACATGCCTACAGGCAGCAGGTAAATGAGCACATAAATCTGGTTGGCGGCGATGCCTGCCATCTGCCGTTTAAGGATGGCACCTTCGATTTTCTGATTGCCAAGAACCTCCTGCATCACCTTGTGGGGATGACGAGAGGAAGGTCAAAGAAAAAGGCGGGAGATGCCATTAGGGAGTTTAAAAGGGTCGTTAGGAAAGGAGGATACATCGTCCTGCTTGAACAATACAACGAGCACGAGTTTTTCGCCTCTGCGCTCTTCTATATCTCGCTTCTCTTCTCATTTCTCAACATCAGCATCAGATGGTTTGGGTGGAACAGAAAGGTGATTGTGTCATTTTTAACACCCCAGCAGATAAAAAGCCTTTTTGCCGAAAGCGGCATGAGGATTGAGCTACTAAGATGCTATCCGCTGGCAGTGCCAAGAAGGCTCAAGTATACTCTTCTGATGTCCAAGATAGGGCGAATGCTGCTGGTTGCCACACGCGATGGCATAACTTAAATTAGGAAGATGTATAGATGATGCTAGGATGCCAGAGGTGTCGGTGGTCCTTCCCACGAGGAACGAGCGGGAGGGCATAGGGGAGTGCATACGCACCATTCAGCAGGTGTTCGAGCGAGAGGGCATTGACGGCGAGATTATCGTGGCGGACAGCTCCACCGATGACACACCAAGCATCGCCCGCTCCCTTGGGGCGAGAGTGGTAAAGCCAGACAGGCTGGGCTATGGCTATGCATACAGGGTGGGCTTTGCCAGCGCCCGTGGAAGATACATCGTGATGGGCGATGCCGATGGCACGTACGACTTCTCCGAGCTTCCAAGGCTCTTGGAGCCCCTGAAGAACGGTGCGGACATGGTGATTGGCAGCAGGTTCAGGGGCACCATGGAGAAGGGGGCGATGCCGTGGCTGCACCGTCACATAGGAAACCCCATCCTCACGTGGTTTTTGAACGTGTTCTTCAAGGCGGGCGTGAGCGATGCCCACAGCGGCTTTCGGGCGTTCTCCTCTGAGGCGCTCCAGAGAATGCGCCTTCGCTCCTCTGGCATGGAGTTCGCCTCCGAGATGGTGATGGAGGCAGTGAGAAGGGGGCTCAGGATAGAGGAGGTGCCCATCACGTATCGAAGGCGCATGGGGGACTCCAAGCTGAACTCGTTTTCAGATGGGTGGAGGCACCTGAAGTTCATGCTGCTGCACACTCCAAAGCACCTGTACTACCTTCCGGGGCTCGTGATGTTCACGCTCGGCATGGTGGTGGTGCTGCTGATGAGCGTCTTCGATGTGTGGGTGGGAGGAGTCCATCTTGGCATACACTCGATGTTTGCAGCCTCCCTGCTCGCGATACTGGGCTACCAGCTCGTGTCCCTCGGGCTGTTCTCAGCGGTGTACGGGCATGGCAGGGGCGTGCTCGACTACGACCGCATCACACACTTCATCATCGAGCACGCCCCCCTCGAACGAGGGGCAGCGGTGGGGGCTGCCATCTTTCTTCTGGGCTTTGTGTACACTGCATATCTCGTCGTGCAGTGGGTGGGCAGTGGTTTTACATATCTTCCTGTTCTGAAGCACGATGTGCTCGCCTTCACGCTGCTCGTGATAGGCGCGCAGACGTTCTTCTTCTCGTTCTTTTTGAGCATGCTGGGGGAGGGGAAGTGAGAATCGCCTTCGTGTACGATGCCGTGTACCCGTGGGTGAAGGGAGGAGCTGAGAAAAGAGTGTACGAGATTGGAAGGAGGCTCGCCAAGAGGGGACACGATGTACACTGGTTTGGCTTGAGGTGGTGGGGTGGGGAAAGAGATAGGGAGCTGGACGGCATCCATCTGCATGGCGTTGGCGCACCGAGGGAGCTGTACGTAAATGGCAGGCGCTCGATATCCGAGGGGGTGCTGTTTGGAATGAGCACCCTGACGGGGCTCAAGGGTGAGTTCGACGTGATAGACTGTCAGGAGTTTCCGTACTTCTCGTGCTTTTCTGCCAAGGTGCGCTCTGCCATCGGAGGCGCTCCCCTCGTAATCACGTGGCACGAGGTGTGGAAGGAATACTGGATGCGCTACTTGGGATGGAGGGGCATATTCGGAAAATGGGCAGAGCTGCTTACGGCAAGGCTCACTTCACACAACATCGCAGTATCGCACAGGACCAGAGATGACCTGCACGAGGTTGGCGTGAGGGGTGTGGAGGTAATACCCAACGGCATAGAGCTCGAGCATATCAGGAGGATAGCCCCCTCCGAGAGTGCATCAGACATCATTTTCGCTGGAAGGCTAATAAGGGATAAAAATGTCGATGTGCTGCTCGGGGCGGTGCACATCCTCAAGAAGTATATGCCTAATGTCGTGTGCCTCATAGTGGGTGATGGGCCAGAGAGGAAGAGGCTCGAGGCACTCGCACGAGGGCTTGGGATTTCTGGCAACGTGAGGTTCATGGGAACGCTGGATAGCCACGACGAGGTGATAGCGCACATGAAGTCCTCCCGCGTGTTCGTGCTGCCCTCCACGAGGGAGGGGTTTGGAATTGTTGCACTTGAGGCAAATGCGTGCGGTCTGCCAGTAGTCACGGTGAAGCACAAACTAAACGCTGCATGCGATATAGCGTGTGGACTTCTGTGTGAGCTCTCCCCAGAGAGCATGGCACAGAAGATATTGGAGGGTATGGAGAGAGGAGGGGAGCTGGCTGGGCTGTGCGTGGAGAGCGCCAAGAGGTACGACTGGGAAGCCATTACCACACAGCTCGAGCGCTACTATGGGGAGATTGCATGAGGATTCTCCACCTGTATGACGGGCACGAGCGCGTGCTCGCTGGGGAGGGCTCTGTGCCCACGGTGGTGTACGAGCTTGCACGGCACACTGCACGACTGGGGCACGAGGTGGTGGTGCTGGAGAGGCGCTGGAGGGGACTCGACCATCATGAGGAGAGGGATGGCGTGCTCTTTGAGAGGTTTGACCTGAACGTGTGTCCGAACGTGTCCAACGCCGTCCCCGTGTACACCATGATGAAGAGCCCCCTTGGTGTGTTAAGGCTCGTCGTGGATAGGGCGCTGTTTGCCCTTAAGGCGAGAAGGTACCTCGATGGGTTCGATGTGGTGCACGTGCATCTGCCCTTTGCCGCCAACGTGCTTTTGGCACTGGATGGCTCGCTGGGAAAGAGGATGGTGTACACTGTCCATGCAGATGAGTATCGCTTAGGACTAAGCAGATTTCTTAAGCCCCCATTAGTGACAAGGGCTTTCTCGCCCGATTTGTATTTGATGAGGAGAGTTAAAAAGAGCGTTCTTTTAAATGAGTCTATAATGAGTAAGATTGTCGAGAAGGGAATTAAAAAAGAGAGCTTAGAAGCAATACCCAATGGTGTAAACCTACATTGGTTTGACTTTACTGATAATGAGGGGATAAAAAATAGCTATGGGTTCGATGACTTTGTGGTGTTGTTCGTGGGGACACTAACACCAAGAAAGGGTGTGGAGTACCTTGTGAAGGCCCTACACCTCATTGGAGATGAGAAGGTACAGCTTGTGATAGCTGGAAACGACAGGGCGGACGTGAGCTACTCATCCAAGATAAAAGACTATGTCGAGAGGAAGAGGATTAATGTGAGGTTCATGGGGTTCCTTCATCCTAAGATGCTTAAAGGGCTGTATGCGGTGTGCGATGTGTTCGTTCTGCCATCCCTCGAGGAAGGCTTTGGCATGGTGCTCACCGAAGCGATGGCATCTGGAAAGCCCCTCGTGGGCACGAGAGTAGGGGGGATACCCATGCAGATACGGGATGGATGGAACGGCTTTCTGGTAGAGCCTGCGAATGAAGAGCAGCTCGCGGAGAGGATAGAGTATTTAATTGAGAACGAGGAAGAAAGAAAAAGAATGGGTAAAAACAGCCGAAGGCTCGCCGAGGAGGAGTTTTCGTGGGAGCGGATTGCGAAGAGGTATGTAGAGGTGTATGAGGAAGTCAGTGGGTGAGGGCGTGTATTCAGATGTGTGGAGCTTCGGCGATAAAGAGCAGCATTACGGAGTTCGTAGAGGAAATAGTTGGCTGTAAAAAGTGCAGGATAGCAATCCTCCTGCCAACATTTTCGAGGTTCGACGGAGTTGGCAAGGTAGTGGAGCAGCAGTCCGAGGAGCTATCGGGTGCAGGACACCATGTATCCATCTTCACCCTCGAGGCTGATATGAGCCCACCAAAAGGCGTTGCACTATTGAGGTTGAGGGCGCCAAGAAATCTCCTTATAAACAGGGTGTATCGCGTGCTCTTCGTGCTTGACCCAAGGGTGCTGGTGTGGGCATCGAGGCTCAAGGGGTTTGATGTAATAATCGCCCACCAGTATCCCATGACCTATGTGGGGTACATTGCCAAAAAGCTGCATGGGGTAAGGTATGTGTTTTATAACCATGGACAGGCGTATCAGGGAATATTCGCCCTGAGCTCCCTTGAGAGGGTGTATCACCGGCTCATGTGCGCACTTGAGGACATGAGTATCAAAAACGCCGACAGTGCGGTGTGTGTGAGCGAGTTTCTGAGAAGGGAGCTAAAAGAGAGGGTGGGAATGGACGGGTTTGTGATATACAACAAGGTCGATGAGAGGTTCAGAAGGGGTCTGGATGGTAGCTCCATAAGAAGAAGATATGGTATAGGGAATGACCCCCTCGTTCTGTATGTGGGAAGGATAGTGCCCCACAAGGGCGTTCACATACTCATCGAGGCATTCAGGAGGGTGAGGAGGGAGATTCCCAACGCCAAGCTGCTGATAGTGGGAAGGCATTACTATGTCGAGTACTCTAAAAGGCTGAGGGGGATGGTTGATGAGTCTGTCATCTTTGCAGAGGATGTGCCAGATGATGAGCTCCCTCTTTATTATGCGGCGTGTGATGTTTATGCCACCTGCTCCCTCTGGGAGGGTTTCAATCTACCCATCGCAGAGGCACAGGCGTGTGGCAAGCCTGTGGTGGCATTTCGCGTGGGCTCACACCCCGAGGTTGTGGACGGGCACGGAACGCTCGTCGAGGCGGGAGATGTGGTGCAGTTTTCAGAGGCGTGTATACGGAAGCTGAGGGGTGCAAGATGAAAGTATGCCTTATAGGGCACTTCAGGGGAAACACGGATGAGGGCTTCAGAAATGTTTCCCACAACATCTCTGTGCACCTCCAAAAGCTCCACGAGGTGCATTCGATAGACGCGGGGGTGTCCATCTTTCCAGAGGCTCTGAGGATGCACAGCCCAAGCGTGGTCCATCAGGTTGCGGGCCCCTCTCTCAGAGCCTTTCTGACGCTGAGGTATGTCGGCATGCTGACAGGTGCACCCACGGTGCTCTCTGCACTGCACCCCGAGTGCCTTCAGCTCTTCTCCAAGGGCATTCGCAGAAGTCTCGTCCCTCTTTTGAGGCCCAAGGTGGTGCTCGTTCAGTCCCATACCAGCGATGAGCTTTTTAGGGGGCTTGGGTGCAACACGAGGCTCTTGCCAAATGGTGTGGACACCGGGAGGTTTGTGCCCGTGTGTGAGGAGGAAAAGCTGAAGCTCAGGGAGAAATACGGAATCGACAAGGAGAGGTTCGTGGTACTTCATGTGGGGCACATAATAAATGAGAGAAACCTGCAGGTCTTTAGAGACGTTCGCCGGGAGGACATACAGGTTGTGGTCGTCGCCAGCACTCACAAGCCCTTTGATGAGGCTGTTTTTAGGCTGCTGAAGGAGCTGGGATGCAAAGTGATTGCGGAATACCTTCCCAAGGTTGAGGAGGTGTACCAGCTTTCTGACTGCTATGTATTTCCCGCTATGGAGAACAACAGCATATTCATGCCCCTCTCTGTTCTGGAGGCGATGGCGTGCAACCTGCCGGTGATAACCACGAGGTTCGAGGGGCTGACGACCTTTTTTGGGGAGGGAAATGGGCTGTTCTTTGTTGACTCCAGAGGGCAGGACGACATTTTGAGCTTGATAGACGAGATTAGCGATGGAGTAAAGGTGAGCAACAGGGAGAGGGTCCTACCGTATTCGTGGGAAAATATAAGCATTGAGCTCACCAAGATTTACACTGAGGTGCTGGAAGGCGATGAGTAAGGGGAGCCTGATATGCTTTACAGGAATTGACGGGTCTGGCAAGAGCACCCTCGCAGAGATGCTGGTCGGAAGGATGGATGCAGAGGGTATGGAGGTGAGATACGTCCACAATGTATACAACTCCCTCCTCTTGAGGCCCATTATGGAACTCATGAAGAGGACGGTTTTTAAAGGGAAGACAATATCAGAGAATTACTGGGCGTTTGAGAGCACACGAAATGAGCTGTTCGAAAAGCCCCTTTTGTCCACTCTTTATAAGTACGCAGTTCTCTTGGATTACATCGCTCAGACGGTCTTTAGCGTTAAGATGCCTCTGATCATGGGAAAAAATGTTGTGTGTGACAGGTACGTGTACGATGTCATAGTAAACCTTGCAGTGGAGCTGCACCTCTCGAGAGAGGAGACAAAGAGGCTGGCAAGGTGGTGCTTTAGGGTGCTCTCGAAGCCAGATGTCCTATTTTTATTGGATGTCCCCGAGGATGTGGCATATAAAAGAAAGGACGACGTACCAAGCATCGAGTATCTGAGGGAGAGAAAGAGAGTGTATATGGATGTTGCAGAGGACGGCGGAATAATCAGGCTGGATGGCACAAAAAGTGTGGATGAGCTGGGGGTGCTGGCGTGGGAGAAGATGTGCGAGAGGCTGAGGGGAGAGGTGCCTTGCGGGAAGTTAGCAGCACCATAGCCCTTCTGAGGGTGATAGGCTCTCCATTCGCATACGAGTGCGAGCCCCCTGAGAGCAAGCGGGAGTGCTTAAGGCTGTATGAGCATGCAGTAAAGAACAAGGTAGGGCTGCTGTATCTCGAGCGTCTCAGCGAGATGGACATGCTGGATAGCCTCGAGCAAAAGCACAGAGAGGAGAGAGACAGACACAGGGAGCAGCTGCTTACCGCCATAAGGGTGTGTGAGCTTTTAAGCTCCCATGGTGCACGATATGCACTGTTCAAGAGCATCATGCCCTTTCCTGCCACACCCAACGATGTGGATGTGGTGCACTTTGGCTCGGATGAGGAGTATGATAGGATAGCAGAGGTGTTGCTTCGTTCGGGCTATGTGGAGGTAAAAGGCCATACAGACTCCTCCCAGAGGATGTTTCATGATGCAAGAGTATGCGAGCACGCGCACCCAGACAGAAAGGATGTGTACGATGTGGACATATATCACAAGGTTGCTGCGAGCTATCTCGTTTATCTGGACAGGAAAAAGCTCGAAAGGTGTGTGGTAGAGGAGAGGGTCTCGGGCGGTAGGATAAGGATGTTGACGCCAGAGGCAGAGCTCGTTGCCATAATCACCCATTCCATACTTCCAGAGCAGCTATTCACGGCTTTTGCGTACTATCCAGCACTGTATTACCTTGCAAAAATGAGCCCCCGCGAAATCAGGCGGTTTGTCGGCATGGCAGAGGAGAGTGCAGTCAAAACTGCCGTAAGGGCGCATCTCTCCCTCACAGCACAGCTCCACGAAACAGCCCATGGCTTCGTTCCAGAGGAGGTCAACAGGGTGCTCGAGGTGGTCGGGAAGGACAAAGGGGAGGTGGACAGACTGCTGAGAAATGACATGAACACACCACATCGCTATAGCCTTTGGACATTGTTCAGGCTCCTCGTGGAAAAGTGCAAGGAGGGCGAGTTCAGAAGAAGCGTTGTTGACCAGATGGTGCACATGACAGACCCCACCCTTTTAAGGTGGGTAATTGGCAACATCATATGGAGAAGGAGAAGGAAGACATATTGAGCGCACTCAGAGGGGTTATGATGGAGAGGGACCCTCTTAAGAACGGACTCATGGCCTTAGTGGCTTTGCTTCTGATAGTAAATGCCGTTATATTTCTGGACATACCCTTCGTGAGGGCTGTCCTGAGCTATGCGTTCTTCTCCATCGTCCCTGGGCTTCTGATTTTATATGCCCTTGGGCTAACCGAAATCGACCTTTGGAGAAGGGCCGTGCTTTCCTATGGCCTGAGCATCTCCTTCATGCTGCTGGGAGGGCTTCTCGTGAACTGGGTGCTTCCGATGGTCGGAATCCAGAGCCCCCTCTCAACGCATCCGCTGGTGCTGTCCTTTGACGTCATGATAGGGGCGCTATGCCTGCTGGTGTATCAGAGGTACAAGCACGAGGGCACGGCTCCATGGACGCTCGATGTTGGCTCTTTAAGTGCAGATGGGCTGTCACCACCCCTCATTTTTGCTTTTATCCTGCCGTTTATAGCTATATTTGGAGCTCTGCTCATGAATGTGACAGATAACAACGTGGTCCTGCTGCTAATGCCCTTTTTGGTCTCGGGCTACATTGCCCTCCTCATACTCCTTGGGGAGAGAGTTCCAAAGTCCACATATCCCATTGCAGTGCTGATGGCTGGTCTTGCCATCACGCTTATTCTGCCTTTGAGGGGTGAGTACATGCTCATAGGGGCAGATGCCCCTCAGGAGTACAGGTTCATGGCCCACACCATCGCTCATGGATACTGGGATATGGGGCTGAGCACGGGGGACCCCACCAAAGCCATCAACGCATGCCTGAGTGTCTCGCTGCTGCGTCCAGTAATACACTTTCTTACGGGTATAGGTGCCGAGTGGACATACAGGCTTGTGACGCCCCTACTCCTCGCAATCATCCCGCTGGCTCTCTTTGTCCTCTTCAGGGACTATATAGGTGAGAAATACGCGCTTCTAACCTCGCTGTTCTTCATCTCCCAGTACAACTTTATATACTCAATAAATGGAGCGAGAATACACACAGGGGTGTTTTTCCTATGTCTGTTGGCATTTGCCCTCTTTGATAGAGATATTGACCACCTGAGCAGAAAGCTGATGGTGTTCGTGTTTGCATTCTCCTTGGTACTGACATACTACTCATTCTGCTACATATTTGGCATCCTGTTGGTACTCTCATTGCTTGTGCTATCCCTTGGGACGCTCTTAGGTGGCCACTCGGCGAGGTGGAGGAGTCCCATCACCTTTAGCATAGCTGCCTTTTATTTTGTCTCCTTGTTTTTATGGTGGAGCCAGATAACTGAGGCACATTTTCAGGCACTTGCAATCTTCACCGAGATGACACTTAGAAGCATGGCCCATCCATTTCTTACTGAATCACACGACGTTCTGGCCCAAAAAGCGGTGGGCATGGGACTGCACGGGACGGTGGAGATACTGAACTTCGTGATATATTATATCACGCTGTCTCTCATTTTCTTGGGAGGCCTCGGGTTAATAAGACGATACAGGACCTCGAGCTTTGGGGCTGGGTATGTTTCGATGGTGGTTAGCTGTCTGATATGTTGGGGCATAGTGTTCGCGTCTCCCTACGTTGCTCAGGACTTTGGTATTGAGAGGGTGTACTTCCCCACGATTGTTTTCTTAAGTCCCATGTTGGTGCTGGGAGCCAGTACGCTCTTCCAGATGCTCTCCGCCATAAGCAAACACACACTTGGGCTCAACCCCCTCCCACTCGGACATGGAGGGCTGGTGGTGGCGCTGGTACTGGCGGTGATAGTAGCCCAGTTCATGGTCAACATGGGCATCACCTATCAGGCTTTCGGTGAGCCACGGTCGGTGATTCTCAACTCCGAGGGGCTTCAGTATGACCTCTGGTATATACACGCTGAGGAGAAGAGCGCTGTTGAGTGGCTGGAAGGCAACATGAACGAAGAGTTCGATGTATATGGAGATGCATACGCTGGGTACAGGTTTTTTGCGTCTAAAGTCAAATACAACGGAGAGCTTTTTAAAAATAACAGGACGATAGATAAGGGCTATATATTTTTGAGATACCAGAATGTGGTTGACGGAACCGTATACACATGGTTTAAGAGAAAGGACTGGAGCACTCTCAAAAGCATTGAAGACTACTCCCACATCCTTGCTGGAAAGCACAGGATATACGACAACGGTGGAGCAGAGATATTTATAGCTGAGTAGGGGAGCTGGGCGGGAAGGATGGGATGGTATCTTGGAGGGAGCTGACATGAAGGTGGCACTTGTGGGGGACTGCTTTTCTGTGGAGAGGGGAACGGGCTTGGCGAGATACTCCAGAGAGCTGCTACGAGGGCTGCGTAGCATGGGGACCAGCGCCGAGCCCGTGTGTGTCAGGGTGCCCAGCGTCCCGTTTGGCACCACAATCAGCCATGTATTTAGCCTTCCCCTCCACGTGCTCAGGCGTGCCCAAGGCTTTGAGGTGATACATGCGACATCCCCCATAACCGGGCTCTCATTTCCGCTTTTAAAGAAGCCAAAGGTGGTCACCTATCATGATTTGACCTCTATTCTGTGCAGGGACAGCGGCGCTGCCCTGCACACAAGGTTATCGGCCCTTCATGTCTACAGGCTGGTGGGAAAACACTGCGATAGGGCGATTGCGGTGTCCACCCAGACCAAGCAGGAGATGATGACACATCTTGAAATCCCAGAAGAGAAGATAGCCGTAGTGCATAATGGAATAGACGAGAGATTCGTGCCCATTGAGAAGGAAAGAAAGCCCCATTACACAGTTGGTTATCTGGGGGCTCTGAAAAGGAGAAAAAGCGTGGACTACCTCATCAGGGCATTTTATCAGCTGAGGAAAAGACATCCCGAGATAGATGTCAGGCTCTCGATATGGGGGGAGGGTGAGGAGCGACCTCTCTTGGCTGAGCTGGTGGAGCACCTCGGTCTTTTGAGGTGTGTGAGGTTTGAGGGCTCTGCACCGGATGAGGAGATAGTGAAGGTGTACAATTCATTTGATGTACTCGTGGTTCCAAGTGTGTGGGAGGGCTTTTGCATTCCCATATTGGAGGCTCAGAGGTGCGGAGTGCCCGTGATAATTAGAGAGGGTGCTCACATCCCTTTGGAGGTCTCAAAATGCTGCATAAGGTCGAGTTCAGAGGAGGATATGGCAGAGAGGATGTACGATGTCATCACAGATGCCGACTTGAGACATCGGGTGGTGAGGGAGGGAATTAGCCATAGCAGGCAGTTCACATGGGAAAGGGCAGCCAGAGAGACACTGCAGGTGTACGAGGAGGCTTACAATGGAAGTTGACTACATAAGCGGCAAAAAGAGGGATTACCTCATAGCCACAACAAAGTATCAACGGGAGATACACGAGAGGCTGAAGGGTGAGGTTGAGCTGCGGGCTATTGAGTACACCTCTCTCGTGGATGTTATAAAGAGAGTGCACAAGGCAGCCTCAGCAAGACCTCCAGCAAGCTCTCAGGACGCCTCCTCGGGCTCTCTGGGGATGCTGTTATCTCATGAGCTGGTCAATGTCCCTGTGAATGCTGTAGCAAGGGCTTGCGATTACATGGACAAGCTTCTGTATGCTTGCATTGTGAAGAAAAACCTAAGAGAAGATAGTATAAAGCACATAGCCTCTCAGGAACTGGCATATATATTGGGGGTGCTCAAGCTCAAAAATACTATCCTCACCTGCTATGACCTCGTACCTTGGGTGTTTGACGGTAATCGCTCATTCATGTGGAAGCTTAATATGAGGGGGATGAGAAGGGCAGAGAGAATCATAACAATATCAGAGTTCTCTAAAAATGAGATTGTAAGGCATTTGGGCTATCCCGAGGATAAGATTCATGTCATCTATCCTGCTGTGGACAGTAGCAAGTACCGTAGAACAGAAGGGGCAAAGGTATTGGAAAGTCTGGGAATCTCACAGGATGAGAGGATAGTTCTGTATGTGGGCTCAGAGGAGGGTAGAAAGAACCTCTCGCTTCTTATACGGGCACTCGCCAAGCTAAGGGACAGGCTTTCCAACATCAGGCTCGTGAAGGTCGGCAATCCCAGCTACCGCCGTGGAAGGAAGGAACTTCTGGGGCTGATAAAAATGCTGGGTCTGGAGAGAGAGGTGATTTTTGCTGGATACGTCGATGAGGATGAGCTTCCAGCATGGTACAACGCCGCCGACCTCTTCGTGTATCCCTCGCTGTACGAGGGCTTTGGGCTTCCGCCCCTCGAGGCGATGGCATGCGGATGCCCCGTAATCACCTCCAACACCTCCTCGCTCCCAGAGGTGGTGGGCGATGCTGGCATCATGGTGGACCCCCACGATGTGGATGCGCTCGCGGATGCGATGGAGCGCGTGCTCACAGATGAGTCCTTAAGGGAGGACATGCGAAGGAGGGGGCTTGAGAGGGCGAGACAGTTCAGCTGGGATGAGGCAGCGAGGCAGACGATGGAGGTGTACAGAGAGGTTGAGGGGGGCTTATGAGGATACTTGCCATCCACAGCTACCTTCTGCAGAAGAGGGGGGCAGAGCTCGCCCTGTTCAACATGGTGTGCTCGCTCAGGAAGAGGGGACACGATGTGGACGTGCTTGCCCTGAGGGTCTCGGAGGAATACGCTCAGGCGTTAAGGGAGAGGGGTGTTGGGGTGGTGAGAGGTGGTGCACACAGCTCATCGGGGATTTTTAGCACCATCCGAAATATGGTTGAGTGCTACAGGTTCATAAAGCGAAGCTCAGGGGAATACGATGTTGCCCTTGTTCACCACTACTGGCTCTCGCCCATGTCCCTTCCCCTTCTAAAAATTCCGAGGGTGTACTACTGCCCAGAGCCTCCGAGGGACTACTACGAGCCTGATGTGGGCGGCATCAAAGGCGCAGGGGGGCCGAGCGGGCTGATAAGGCGGGTTTTTCATGTGCTCTACAAGCGGATAGATGCATATTGCGTGAGATATGCGGACATCATACTCTCGAACAGCCACTATGGCAAGGAGTACATCTGGAGGTGCTATGGGATACTTCCCAGAACAAACTACCTTGGAGTTGATGTAGAGCGGTTTCGTCCACTGAAAATAAAAAGGGAGAATATCGTGCTCTCAGTGGGTGCACTGCATCCACGAAAAGGACATGACCTCGTGATAAGGGCGGTGGCTCGCATCCCCGAAGAAGGGCGCCCCGCAGTGGTGATTGTGGGAGCGGGCTCAGAGGGGTACAGAGCTTGGCTCGTGGAGCTTGCAGATAGCCTCCATGTGAACCTTCAGATAGAGAGCAACCTCAGCGATGCAGATATGGTGGAGCTTTACAGCAGGGCATCCCTCGTGGCGTGCGCATATGTCATGGAGCCCTTCGGGCTCGTGGCGATAGAGGCGATGGCATGTGAGACGCCAGTGGTGGCTGTAAGCGAGGGAGGACTGAGAGAGAGCATCACCGAGGAGACGGGAATTCTCACCCATAGGGACGAGGAGGAGTTCGCAGAGGCGATTCGGTACATCTTAGAGCATCCAGAGGCTGCGGAAAGGATGGGAAGGAGGGGAAGAGAGAGGGTCGTGAAGTATTTTACATGGGAGAGGTGTGCACAGGAGCTGGAAAAGAACCTCATGAGGGCTGTGAAGCTGCACAATCGCGGGGCTGATTAGTGAGGTGAAACAGCATGCCCAAGCTGTATGTCAATATGCACAAAGGTATATCATAGGTATGCACAGGGCACTCTCTTCAAAAGTCATAAATGGCCTTTTTCTGGGTTTTATCGCTCTTTGTATGCATAAAATGGACTAATTTTTGATGCTTTGCATACATGCATACAACCTTGCATACGCCCTCGGAGGTATGCCCACAAGCTGGAAATGAGAATAAAGAGTTTTCTGGATTTTTCCAATCCATAACCCCTCATATGGCCTGATTTTCCAGCGGATAGGGTGCATGCATACAAAAGATGCATACTCCTTTTTTATGGGGGTGCCTCTGTGGGGTGTGGAGTACGCTGGGCTGCTATATGGCGTGGACAGTGTTAGCATATCCCCACAAGTCCCGTGAATTCGCTCACAGGTGGGAATGCATGGAGGGGAGTATGCCACAGGAGTATGTAATGTGAAAAGCTTTTTAAGGGAAAATGCTGTTGGCTCAGAGGAGCTGCCCACGGCTGCGCAGACATATAAAGGATGAGCAGGGTTTTTCATGAGTGCATCGAGGATAATATTCAAGAACTTCACATCGCTGATGGGTGCACAGATTGTAAGCTTTGTGCTCGGCTTCTTTGCGGTCATCTACCTTGCCCGAGTGCTCGATGCAGATGGGTTTGGCAAGATAAACTTCGCCATGGCAGTGGTGGTGTACTTCACGCTGCTCACAGACCTCGGGCTTCCCATGTTCGGCATCCGTGAGGTGGCGAGGGACAGGGCGAATGTAAGGAAGTACGTGGGCGACATTCTCACCCTTCGAATGCTCTTTGCCGTGGGTGCGTTCCTGCTGGTGCTGGCTCTGGCGTTTCTGCTGAACAAGCCCCAAGAGATAAAGCTGCTCATCGTGCTCTATGGGTTGGGGCTGCTGCCCTCGGCGCTGCTCGTGGAGTGGGCGTTTCAGGGAGTCGAGAAAATGGAGTACATCGGGCTCTCCCGTGCGCTCGCTGCCGCCACGTACACGGGGCTCGTGCTCGGCATAGTGAGGGGGCCAGAGGACATCCTGCTCGTGCCCATCTTTCACGTGTGTGCAACCGTGCTGAGTGTGGTGCTCCTGATGTCCATCTTCATCAGAAAGTACGGCCCTCCCACCTTGAGGTTTCCGAGAGAGTCGCTCAGATATATCGTGCTCTCTGCGCTTCCGATAGGGCTTGCGGGCATGCTCGTTCAGGCGATATACTACATGGACACGGTGATGCTGGGCTTCATGAGGACGGTGTTCGAGGTGGGCTACTACAGCGCTGCCTACAAGATAATCTTCCTGCTGATTGGAGTGGTTGGAATATACTTCAACAGCGTGTTTCCGCCCCTGTGCAGCTACTACAAGACATCCTTGGATGCGTTCAGGGAACTCATGTCCCACAGCGTCAGGCTCATGATGGTGCTGGCTTGGCCCCTTGCCGTGGGCATCACCATCCTTGCGGCGCCCATAATGAGCCTGATATATGGGGTGGGGTACGAAAATGGCGTAATCGCGCTTCAGATACTCATCTGGTCCATGGCGCTCATATGCATAAACACGCCGTATGCATGGGGGCTGTGGGCATCGGACAGACAGAACAGGTACCTTAGGGTGGTGAGCATCCAGACAGTCGGGAACTTCATCCTCAACCTCCTCATGATACCTCCCCTCGGGCTCGTGGGTGCCTCACTTGCCACGGTGGCAGCCGAGCTGATTGGCATTCCCCTGTATTACAGGGAGCTAAAAAAGGTGGTGCACGTGCCCCTCTTGGGGCATGCCATGCGCCCCCTCATCGCCTCGGTGCCCATGGGGCTCGCACTCTACATGGGTGTTAGGATGGGGCTCAACGTGCTTTTGCTGGCAGGTGTGGGTGTGGTGGTGTACTTTGTTGTTTTGTATCTCGTGAGGGGGATAACAGAGGAGGACAAACGTCTGATTTTGAGCCTAATTGGAAGGTAATCGTGGGTGATATTTAGGATGGGTAAATAAAGTTTATATGCGTTGGTATCTGTCGTGGATAGTATATTGAGAGTGTGGAAATGGGTGATTCTGATGCTTCCCGTAAAAAGACTATTGTGGCTTCTCAAAAACAAGGGCTTTAGGTACACGTACAACTGGCTTCACTTCCACATCTTCTGGGGGTGGATAAGGGGTCATCCAAACCTGATAAAGCTGCTCTACAGGCTTGCACCATATCCCTCCTACATCGAGATGGAGGTCACCACCAGATGTGGTCTTAGGTGCATAATGTGCGAGCACACCTACTGGAACGAGCCCAACAGGGACATGTCCTTTGATGAGTTCAAGATGATAGTTGACCAGTTCCCCAACCTCAAGTGGATTGGCCTTACGGGAATTGGTGAGAGCTTTGTTAATAAGGACTTCATGAAGATGCTGCGGTACGTGAAGGAAAGGGACGTTTTTGTGGAGCTGTATGACAACTTCTACCATATAGATGAGAGCACAGCGAGAGAGCTCATAGAGCTCGAGGTAGACAAGATATTCGTCTCGTTTGATGCTGCCACCAAGGAAACCTACGAGCGTATAAGGGTGGGCTCAAGCTTCGAGAGGGTGATGGGCAACGTGAGAAGGATGTTTGAGCTCAAGCGGGAGATGGGGGCTCACTTTCCAGAGATTGCATTTCACTACATAGTGTGCAGGGAGAACATGCACGAGATGCTAAAGTACATAGAGCTTGTGCACTCCATTGCTGGCAGCGGTGTCGAGGTGCAGTTCACACGAATGCTGCACGAGTTCGAGGAGGTAAAGCACCTGTTTGTGGACATACCGCAGGAGCTTATCGATGAGGCTGAGAAGAGGGCAAGAGAGCTTGGGGTGAGAGTCGTGTGGAACCTCGATGTGCCCACGTGCAAGCCACCCATGAGCCAGTGCATCGAGTGGACCATGCCCTTTATCTTTGTCACTGGGCACGTGATACCGTGCTGCTCAGGAAACGAGGCAGGACGGCGGGACTTTCAGAAGGAGACCGCCCTTGGCAATGTATTTGAGCAGCCCTTCAAGGAGATATGGAACGGTGAGAAATATCGCAACCTCAGAAGGCTGCTGAGCCAAGGAAGACCTGCACCTCCGTGTGTGGACTGCTGTCTGTACAGCCCAAGCGGGGACAGCAAATGCACGTCCTCATAATCTACCCCAGCATAGATTTCTATGGAGGCGGCGAGCTGGTGGTGGTGAAGCTCGCCAACTTTCTCTCTGAGCAGGGCATCGAGAGCACCGTGCTCACCACATCAATCGTGCCAGAGGTCGAGAGGGAGATAGAGGGCAGCGATGTGGTGTGCGTAGAGGAGATGAGTCCACGTCTTTTTGATGTTGGCAAGTTCAGGGCGCTTTGGACCTACATGCGCCGCCACATCTCGAGGTGGGACGTGGTGAACGTGCACAACTACCCCTCCGAGCTCTGCGCCTTTATGTGCAAAAAGCCAGTGGTGTGGATGTGCAACGAGCCACCGAGGGTGCACCTGCGCTATGAGGTAGGTAGTGTGCCCGCACGGATGGGAAAGAGGTTGGTGCTGGCGTTCGACCGCCATGTGGCACGGCACTACATCGACGAGGCGGTGGTGGCAGACGAGTTCAATGCCCAGCGCTTCATGCGGCTCTATGGTAAGAAGCCCCACATAGTGCACTATGGAATAGAGTGCTCCCTTTTCGAGAGGGGCGATGGAGAGCGGATGAGAGAGCGGCTTGGTCTTGGAGATGGCTTCGTGGCGGTGCAGGTGGGAATGCTCACACCATACAAGAACCAGATGGAGAGCATACGGTGTGTGGAGGCTCTAAGGGACAGGATACCCAGCATCAGGCTGGTGCTCGCTGGAAAGGGCGACGTGGACTACGAGCAGGGGCTCAGAGAGTATGTGAAAGAGAGGGGGCTGGAGGGGCGCGTGGTGTTTTGCGGGCACGTGAGCCGAGAGGTGGTGCGCGACCTGTACCATGCGTGCGATGTGGCTCTGTTTCCCGTGAGGTCACAAGGCAGCTGGCTTTCGCCCTTTGAGGCGCTGTGTGCAGGGGTACCAATCGTGGTGTCCCCCGATATGACCGCTTCGAGCATCATCCAGCGGGAGGGCATTGGCGTGGTGACAGAGAGCTTCGAGGAGGCGGTGTGGCACATATACAGCGATCCAGAGAGGTACCGCAGGATGGCAGAGAGGGGCAGGCAGTGGGTGAGAGAGCACCTGAGCTGGAAGAGGTTCGGTGAGGGCATGCTTGCCGTGTTTGAGAGGGCAATGCACAGAAACTATTAACTGGTTGAGCCATATGAGTATAGGAGGTAGGTGTGTATGAAGGTTCTGGTCACTGGAGGATGCGGGTTCTTGGGCTCCCATGTGTGCGAGCTCTACAGGGGGATGGGCGAGGAGGTCGTATCGCTCGACAACCTCACAAAGCACGAGCTTGTGCGCACGGGCTACGATGTGGAGGGGGCGAGGCTGCACAACTGGAATGTGCTCAAGGAGATGGGTGTACAACTCGTAAAGGGGGACATACGCAACAAGGAAGAGGTGTTCGAGGCGGCAAGGGACTGTGACTACATAGTGCACACCGCTGCCCAGCCCGCAATGACCATCTCCATAGAGCAGCCAGAGCTCGACCTTTACTCAAACGTGGTGGGCACGTTCAACGTGCTCGAGGCTGCGAGAGCGTATGACATACCCGTGGTGAGCTGCTCGAGTATACACGTGTACGGAAACCAGATCAACGAGACGATACAGGAGGGGGAGGAGAGGTTCATACGAGAGCCTCCAGCCATAGACGAGAGCTATCCCGTGATGCAGGGAAAGCTCACGCCCCTTCACGTGTCAAAGCGTGCTGGCGAGCTGTATGTGCAGACGTACATAGACACCTATGGTCTGGATGCCGCCACATTCCGCCTCACGGGCATGTATGGGCCAAGGCAGTTCGGAGGGGAGGACCACGGCTGGGTTGCCAACTTCGTAATCCGCACCGTTCTGGGGCTTCCCATGAAGGTGTTCGGAACCGATAAGCAGATGAGGGACATCCTGTACGTCTCGGATGCGGCAGCTGCCTTCGATGCCTTCTACCGCCACCCCGTCCCCGGGCTGTACAACATAGGTGGGGGGGAGAGGAACATCATATCCATAAGGGAGTGCTTAAGGCTCATCAGGGAATTCGCTGGAAGGGAGCAGCACATCAGCTATGAGCCCAAGAGGCACGGGGACCTGTGGTACTTCGTGTGCGACATCACGAGAGCGAGAGAACACCTGAAATGGGAGCCACGGGTGTCCAACGAGGAGGGAATCAGAAGGCTTGTGAAGTGGGTGCAGGACAACGTGAGCCTGTTCAAGGGGTGAGCTGGTGAAGGCGCTCATACTGGCTGGGGGCAGGGGTAAGCGTCTTGGGGAGATAACTGAGGACGTGAACAAGTGCATGCTCTCTCTTCAGGACAGGCCCGTGCTGGAGTACAACCTCGACAGGGCAGTGGAGCTGGACGTGGACGAGATAGTGTTGGTGGTGGGCTACCGCGCAGAGGACATCATCAACAGATATGGCATATCCTATGAGGACACACGCATCCGCTACGTGATACAGTGGGAGCGAAGGGGGCTGGTGCACGCCATAGAGACCAGCCGCAATGCGCTCGAGGGAGAAGACTTCTTCCTTCTGCTCGGGGACGAGGTGCTCATCAACAGCCGCCACAGAGAGATGCTGAGGGCGTTCGAGGATGAGGGTGTGTTTGCCATGTGCGGCATACTCCACCAGCCAGAGAGAGCAAAAATAGGCAGGACGTACACCGTGCTCACCGATGAGTCGGGAAGGGTGTTCAGGCTGATAGAGAAGCCAAAGAAGCCCTTAAGCGACCTTCAGGGCACTGGCCACTGCATATTCAGAAACGAGATTTTCTCCTATATCGAGCGCACCCCCATACACCCAGAGCGGGGCGAGAAGGAGCTTCCCGACCTGATACAGTGTGCGGTGGACGATGGACGGCTGGTGAGGGTGTTCGACATATGTGATGCGTACACCAACATAAACTCCGAGGAGGACCTCTTGGAGGCAAAGAGGCTGCTTGAGGATGTCCGAGAGGCATGAGCCAATGGAAGCACATCCAGACATAGAGCTCATCCAGCAGTGGCAGTACCTCGGAAGGGTGCACCCGAAGATGCTCGAGGACGGGGCGTTCGAGGCGTGCAGGAAGGCTGGGCTCACGAGCGTGCAGTCCTATCTCTACTGGGCAGAGATAGAAAAGAGCGAGGAGGACATCGACTTCTCCTCGTACGACGAGCTGGTGGAAAAGCTAAAGCAGCACGGTCTCAAGTGGGTGCCCTTCTTGATTCTGGGACCACGATACTCAGTGCCGGACTGGTTCCACGCCTCAGAGGAGAGCGTGTATGCGAGGTGCCTTGAGCACGGGCTGGAGAGCAAGGTGCAGTCGATATGGAACCCCCACCTTCCGAGGTGGGTGGACCGCTTTCTGAAGATGGTGGCAGAGCACTATCGGGACAGCGGCGTGCTCGAGGCAATCACGCTTGGCATAAGCGGAAACTGGGGTGAGTCCATATACCCTGCTCACGGGGGGTTCACCAAGTTTCACACCCATCTTGGCTGGTGGTGTGGGGACGAACATGCGAGAGAGAGCTTTCAAAGGTTCGTCTCTGATAGATACCACACAGTGAAGGAGGTGAACAGGGCATGGGGCACACGCTTTTCAGACATGTCCGAGGTGTGCTATCCGCCATTGCGCTACACAACCGTGCTGTTCTTCCTGAATCGTGCACTGCAGAGGCTTCCCACATGGCTTTTGCGTGTGGCAGAGCCCCTATGGAGGAGATGGGGGCTCGCATTGAGCAGCCCCTCGCCCCTCTCGGTGCTTGGGAGGGGAAGGGAGGCGTGGTGGCTCGACTTTGTGCAGTGGTATGTGGACAGCATGACGAGGTGGGCGGAGTTCTGGGTGAGCTGCGCCCGCAAACACTTTCCAGACACTGAGATATACCTCGTGAGTGGGGGGATGGGCGAGCCCATGCTGGGTGCGGACTTTTCTGCACAGGTTGCGATGCTCTCCCGATATGGTGCTGGCATGAGAATCACCAACCAGAACGACGACTATGGGGAGAGCTTTATCGCCACACGGCTCGTATCCACTGCCGCACGGTTCTATCAGAGCTACTTCACCACAGAGGAGGGGGGCATCAACTCGGCAGATGGCATCACGATGCGCATCTTCGATGCCGCCACCTCAGGCGCCAAGGGTGCGTACTTCAAGAGTGTGATAGGCACTGGGAGAGACACGTGCACAGGCCGAGAGCATCCCGTGGGTGAGCCCACGAGGGGAGCCGATAACCTGAGAAGGTACAGGCACATCCTCACCCGAGAGCTGCCCATCATAGATGTGGCGGTGCTGTATCCCAACACCTCGATATACCTTGACCCGAGGCTCATCCATTCGGTGTATCGGCAGTGCTCGCTGCTGCGCGATGTGGTGGACCTCGACCTCGTGGACGAGCGGATGGTGGTGGATGGTGCCCTGAGGAGGTACCGCTTCCTCGTGCTGCTCGAGGGGAAGCGGCTTAAGGAGAGCACCCTCGAGAGCATCGAAAGCTGGATAGAGGACGGGGGCGTGCTCATCACACGCAAAGGGCTTGCGCATGCCCCCATGCAGGGCGCATCCGATGGGCTCTCACAGAGGGGAGAGGGACATGTGCTGGCACTGCGTGCGAGTGGATGTGAGTACCTTCGGCAGGTGGCACGTGCGGTGCACAACACCTCCCGCAGCTATCCGTGGCAGGGCGTTGCCGCCATTGACATCGAGTGGGACGGCGTGTATGCCTCCCTTTTCGAGAGGAGGGTGCTGTACTACAACTCCAACCAGCACCCAGTGAAAAAGCGGGGGGAAATAGGGGGGCGCACAATCGAGGTGGAGGTGCCACCGCTCTCGATAGCGAGCGTGCCCCTTTAGGCGAGCATCCTGTTCTCCTTCTTCACAAAAAAGTTAAGCTGGTCGCGTATGATGTCCTCGAGGGGGCGCTCTGCCACAAAGCCCAGCCTCTGAATCTTTCTGGTGTCTGCGAGCAGTATTGGCACCTCGGCGGGCCTGAAGCGCCGTGAATCGAACAGCACGGGCACCTTTCCCTTGTCGGTGTGCACCCAGATGCCCTCGTGCTCTGGGACAAACTCGAGCTCATCATCGAGCAGCATCCTGTCCACCTTGGTCTTCGTAAAGCGCACGCCAAACATCTCTGAGTCGTCCCTCTCGGTGGGCTGCTCCACCCTCACACCGCCCCTCATGGTCTCGATTGCCTCGACCGACCAGCCCGCCTGCTCGAGGCTTAGCAGGATGTAGCTCAGCACGGAGTGCGTTCTCATAGAGCCCTGGTTGTACACATCCCCGTCTTTGCCCTTATCTGCGAGCAGGCAGTAGCCCCTCACGATGTCGCTCACGTGGCTCCAGTCCCGAAGGGCATTGACGTTGCCAATGGTGATGCGGTCTGCCTCTCCCAGCTTGAGCTTCATCACCTGACTTGTGATGACGGACGTGACGAACATGATACCCCTTCCAGCACCCTCGTGGTTGAAGCCTCTGGAGACCACTGTCCTGAGCCCATAGGCGTTGTGGTAGTTTCTCATGAGAAGCTCGCCATGCACCTTGCTCACCGCATATGGGGACATGGGCCGCAGGGGGTTGGTCTCGGCTATTGGCACCTCTGGGATGCTCTCTGGCTCTGGGAACACCACGCCGTATCTCTCAAGAGCCCGCTCATACTGGGCACGGGAGGTAATCACCAGCCCATACTCCTCGCTCGAGCCCGCAAACACTATCTTGGGGTCCATGTCCTTTATGCGCACTGCCTCGAGCAGGTGGGCTGTGCCCGTGGTGTTGCTCTGCAGTGTGTCCAGCGGGTGGGTGAAGCTTCTCGGAACGAACGACTGGGCGGCAAGGTGGAATATCACGTCGGGCTCTGCCACATCCAGCGCATGGGCAAGCATGGATATGTCCGTGAGGTCCCCCTCGAGGATGTGTGCATCAGAGCACCGCTCGCATATGTTCTTGGGGACCACGCCGTCCGCCCTTCTTCTAACGAGCCCAAACACCTCTGCACCCATATCGAGCAGGTATCTCGAAAGATGTGAGCCCACAAACCCGCTGATTCCCGTTATCAGTATCCTCTTGCCCTCAAGTGTGCTCAATGTATCTCCCCATTGTCCATATGCTCAGATGTTGAAATATCTTTCTGCCCTTCGTACGAAAATGGGTGTTAATTCCTATCCCACCAGCGACTCGAACACCCTCTCCATGCGCTCTGCATACCTCTGCCACGTCAGGTTGTCCCTGACGAGCTCGTGAGCCCTCTCTCCCATGCGCCTCTTTAGCCCCTCGTCCCCTATCAGCAGCTCTATGCGCTCTGCCATGTCTTGGTAGCTGCCGTGCTCTATCACAAAGCCGCTCACACCGTCCTCCACCACCTCGGATATGCCGCACCTGCTTGACACCACCACGGGCCTCTTTGCAGCCATCGCCTCCACACTCACGAGACTCCACGACTGAAACGCTGGGAACAGGAACACATCGCACGCCCCATACAGCTCTTTTAGCTGTGCATCCGATACTGGACCCAAAAACAGCACCCTGCCCGCAACGCCAAGCTCCCGTGCGAGCTTTTTGAGCCTCTGTCCATCCCCCCCGTCTGCACCAGCCAGCACCAGCCTCACGTGCTCGTGGCGCTCGCTTAAAAGCGCCAGCGCCCGAATGCTGTCCTCCTGTCGCTTGTAGTGTATGAGCGTTCCCACCTGCAGCATCACGAACGCATCATCGAGCCCGTACTCCCTCCTGAAGGACTCACCAGAGATGCCTTCGTACTCCTCGAGGTGCACCCCGCTCCTTATCACCTCATAGCCTCTCGCATAGGTGTGCCTCACTATATCGCCCATGAGGTGGGAGAGTACCACTATCTCATCTATGCAGCGCACGGCGTGCTTGTCAAACAGCTCGTACAGGGGCCAGTATATCTTGTTTATTCCCCTTCTCGCCTCTGGCATGAAGAACCAGAATGGGGGCTCGTTGCACATCCACACCGCTGGGATGTTCACACTTCGCTTGGCAGAGTACACCGCCCACTCAGTATAGGGGTTGTGGTTGTTGATGATGTCAAAGTCGCCCTTTGCCACAATCTTCCCGATGCGCCACATGCCAAAGAGCCCCTTGCAGTATAGTCCTCTTATGGGATGGGGAACCACGTTTATGCTGACGCTGGGGAGCAGGTCTGGAAAGCACCTTTCTGGGTCGAGAGCGTTGGTGAATACCTCGACCTCGTGCCCCCTCTTTTCGAGCTCTATTGAAAGGTTGAGCATCTGCCGCTCTCCGCCCGCAGACACCGTGAGGGGGGTGTGAATCATCGCTATCCTCATGCCCTCACCCCCCCTCACCCCTCATGGTACACCTCCTCGTATATATCCCACATCTCTCTCGCTGACCTCTGCCAACTAAAGCGCTTTGCCCTCTCAAGCCCCCTCCTTCGCATGTCCTCCCTTAAGGACTCATCTGTGAGCACGCGCTCCATCGCATCCGCGAGCGCATTCACGTCGTGGGGGTCCACCATGATGCCAGCATCGCCCACCACCTCTGGGAGCGAGGAGGTGTTGGAGGTGATTACGGGGCATCCGCATGCCATCGCCTCGAGGGGCGGAAGCCCAAAGCCCTCGTACAGCGAGGGATACACGAAGAGGTCGGCGGCGTTGTACAGCGCCACGAGGTCGTCCTCTGGCACATACCCCGTGAACAGCACATCGTGCTCCAGCTTGAGCTCGTGTATTGTGTCGAATATATCGTCGTACTTCCAGCCCCGCCTTCCCGCAATCACGAGTAAGGGGCACACACCGCTCTTTTTGAGCCTGTAGAGTGCTCTCAGCAGGGTGGGTATGTTCTTTCTCTTCTCCAGCGTGCCCACATAGAGCACGAAGGGCTTTTTTATGCCATATCTTTCCTCGAGGTCTTTCAGTATCGCCTCTCTGTCCTCAAGCGGCCTGTACTTGGGGTCCACCCCACAGTACACCACCCTTATCCTCTCCTCGGGGATGCCAAGATGCCTCATGCAGTCCAGCTTGGTGGCATGTGAGTCGGTGGCTATCATGTCGATCCTGTGGGCTATCAGCCTGAGGGTGGGTGCCCATGTCATTACCGTGATGCCTGTATGTGTCTCTGGAAGCAGGATTGGGACGAGGTCGTGTATGGTGAGCACCTTTTTTGTCCTGTTGAGAAGGAAGGGTGTGAGCTGGTTGTACCAGTGGGATGGCACGTGCAGCACATCTATGCCGCTTTTCATGACGGCATACGGCAGCCCCACGGCGAACTTCATCAGTGAGGGTAGCCTCGGAACGAGCACGTCGTGTGCCATCGAGTACACCTCATCATCGCTGTGCTCGTAGTGGATGAGGTGGAGCTCATCGCCCTTTCCCATGTCCAGCATGCAGCGTATGAGGTTGTAGGTAAAGTTGCCAATGCCCGCTCTTTCCATGTCTATAATCCATGAGAGTATGCCGACCCTCATTGTCCCACCGATGGTGGATGGCAGTACATGGGCACACTTGAGTTCCACATGACCAAGACCCTACAGCTCCCTCAATGTGGGCCATCTCCTGTCCTTCTCCGAGAGTATGGGCTCGTCGATGGGCCATTGTATGCCCACATCTGGGTCATTCCATATCAGCCCAGCCTCGTGGTCTGGGGCATAGGGCGCGTCCACCTTGTACTGCACCTCTGCGACCTCTGAGAGCACACAGAAGCCGTGGGCAAAGCCCTTGGGCACGTAGAGCATGCGGTGGTTGTGCTCTGAGAGTATCGCCCACACGTGCTCACCGAAGGTGGGGGAGCCCCTGCGGATGTCCACTGCCACATCGAATATCACGCCCCTCGTGCACCTCACGATCTTCGCCTGCTCATAAGGGGGATGCTGAAAGTGCAGACCCCGCAGCACCCCGTGGGTCGAGCGGGAGTGGTTGTCCTGTATGAACTCTCCCCTGATGCCAGCCTCCTCGAACGCCTCCTTTTGGTAGCTCTCCATGAAGAAGCCCCGCTCATCCTCGAACACCTTAGGTTTGATGAGCACCACGTTCTCGATGCGCATTCTCTCGAACTCGAACGGCATAACACATCCCAGCCCTCTTATGAGTATCATGTATTTATACGATGCACACGCTATACGATGCACACGCGTAGGAGCTGTCATTACAGTATCCCCCGTGTATGCTCATACTGGGGGTTAGCTGTGTATCAGAACGCCTTTTATAGCAATGGCGCATCCATTCTGAGGGGGACTCGGATGATAGGGTTGATACTGTGTGGTGGTAAGGGAAAGCGGCTGCGTCCGATAACAGAGGACATCCCCAAGCCCCTCGTGGAGATAAAGGACGGCTACACCGTGCTGGACAGGCAGCTTCTCGACTTCTCTGCCACCGATATCGACACCGTGATACTCATCACGGGGTACCTCGGAGAGAAGATAGAGGAGAGGTTTGGCAGCGAGCACAATGGGCTTGCGCTGGAGTACGTGCACGAGGAAAAGCCCAGCGGTACGCTAAACGCCCTCAGGGCAGGAATCGAGCGTGCGGGGGACGATGTGCTCGTCAGAAACGGGGACGTGGTGGCGGACATCAACCTCTCCAAGATGATGGAGCACCACTATACCTCCGAGCTGCTCTCAACGATGTTCATAACCCAGATGAGAAGCCCGTACGGCATCGTGGAGTTAGCCGATGGCAGGGTGAGGTCATTTAGGGAAAAGCCCCTTCTGGACTACCACATCAACGGGGGCGTGTACTGCCTTGCGTACGATGTGCTCGAGCACTTCGAGCAGTTCACGGGTGGAGAGGTGGAGAACACTGTGTTCCCACTGCTCGCCAGGATGGGGCAGATGGGCTACTACGAGGAGTCCTCCACATTCTGGAAGTCCATAGACACCATAAAGGACCTGGAGGAGGTGCGAAGGGAGTATGCCAACCGCACAGACAAGCCATGGGGCTATGAGAAGGTGCTCATAAGCACCGACAAGTACCTCACCAGGGAGCTGTTCATCTTCGAGGGCTACTCCACCTCGTACCACTACCACCAGAACAAGGACGAGACGATGTACGTGATAGAGGGCAGGGGATATGTGGAGTTCGAGGATCACTCAGAGCCCTTCAGAAAGAACGACACCGTCAGGGTAGAGCCCATGACCCCTCACCGCATCGTGGCAACTGAGAACACCGTGCTGTACGAGGTGAGCACGCCGCACCCAGACGACACCGTGCGCATAAAGGACTACTACAGGGCACGGTAGCTCGCATTGGCTTTTTACAAAAGCCAGCAAAACAGCGCATTAATGGGGATGGCATAGCCATCCTCCATTAATCCACTCACGTCGGCTTTTTACAAAAGCCAGCAAAATAGCGCATTAAGGGGTGTGGCTTAGCCACACCCCATTAATCCACTCACGTGCCAGCTTCGTTAAGCTGTTCCCAACAAGACCGCAAACCCCTTAAATGTGCGGGGAGAGGTGGATACGATGGCGCTGTTTGGAACGAACGGAGTTAGGGGCATAGCCAACGAGTTCTTGACGCCAGAGCTTGCACTCGGGCTGGGATTGAGCTTTGGCACGTTTCTGGGAGAGGGCACCGTGGCAGTGGGCACGGACACGAGGGAGAGCCGCCACATGCTAAAGGCGGCAGCCATCTCAGGGCTTCTGTCTGCTGGCATGCAGGTGGTGGACGTGGGAATCGTGCCCACCCCGTGCCTGCAGCACTTTGTGAGGGAGCATGCGGATGGCGGGCTCATGGTCACCGCGTCGCACAACCCCAGAGAGTACAACGGCATAAAGCTCATCGCTGGGGATGGCACTGAGCTCTCGCACGAGGACGAGCAGAGGATAGAGCAGATATACCATGAGGCGAGGTACAAAAGGGCGGGCTGGAGCGGCTGTGGACACATCGCGAGCGCAGATGCCATCACCCCTTACCTTGACGCCATCATCGAGAGGGTGGATGCAGAGCGGATACGTAGAGCGAGGTTCACGGTTGCCGTGGACACGGGATGTGGGGCAGGAAGCCTCACGCTTCCATTTCTCCTGAGAAGGCTGGGCTGCCGTGTGCTCGCGCTGAATGCACAGGTGGATGGCACGTTTCCAGCCCGCAACCCAGAGCCGGTAGAAGAGGTGTTGGGAGAGCTTTCTGCAGTCGTAAAAGAGAGCGGCGCAGATATTGGTATAGCGCAGGATGGAGATGCCGACAGGGCGGTGTTCGTGGACGAGAGGGGGAAGTTCGTTGACGAGGACTCCATGCTGGCTCTGGTGGCAGACCACGTGCTCTCTCAGCCCTCTCGCAGGCAAAAGGTGGTGGTCACGCCAGTGAGCTCGTCGCTCAGGGTTGTGGATGTTGCAAAAAGGCATGGTGCGAGGGTGGAGTGGACTGGTGTGGGCAGCATATACGTTGAGCAAAAGATGCTCGAGCTCGATGCGGTGTTCGGTGGAGAGGGCAATGGTGGATTCATATTCCCAGACCACCAGTACTGCAGGGATGGCGCAATGGCAGCTGCGGTTGTGCTCGAGATGCTCTCTGCTGGCACCCCGCTCTCAGAGCTCTTAAATAGGGTGCCACAGTATCACTCTGCCAAGACAAAGGTCTCCCTCGATAATCCGAGGCAGGCAGTGGAGGGCATAAAGCCAGTGCTCGCCTCGATGCCAGAGGTGCAGAGGGTGGAGACCGTAGATGGTGTCAAGGCATGGTTCGAGGACGGCTGGGTGCTCATACGACCCTCTGGCACGGAGCCCCTCGTGAGGGTGTTCGCAGAATCAAAGAGCGAGGAGAGGGCAGAGCAGCTCATGCGGCTTGGGGTATCAATGCTCCAGAGGTAAAAGGAATGGCACATGGGCTCTGTGGTGGCTGTGGTGGCTGTGGTGGCTGTGGTGGCGGTGGAGAGCCCACGGGCACACCACCGGGGCGATGAGGAACGCCTTTGGGGAGCTGATACCCAAGGCATGAGCACCTCAACGCTTATCAGAATAATGTTCAAAGGGAGCCGCATGAGACACATAACCCATATCCTGTTCTCTATTCTCATAATAGTGGGAATCTATGAGATGTGTCCCTCTCTGAAGCTCTATGTGCCCTTTGTTTATGCTACGGTTCTTGCACCCATTGGAGCCTTGGTTCCAGACCTCGACCATCCCCATTCATACATAAGTCAGAACTGGAAATTTCTTTCTGTTGTCATTCGGAAGACAACCCCTCACAGGGGCTGGACCCATAGCCTGACAGGTGGTGCGTTTTTTACGGTGGCTCTGGGGGGCATGTTTTGGTACGCTCATGCCAGCACTCTCAACACAATCCCGTTTTTCGTGGGGTACGTATCCCATCTGTTGAGCGATAGCCTGAACCCCACGGGAGTAAACTGGCTGTGGCCCAAGAGCAGGAAGAAATACAGCATCTGCTCAATCAGGACGGGCTCACATGAAGAAAAGATATTTCAGGGAATCGTCTCATTCGGAATCGTGGGGTTATTTGTGTATGATGTGATGTTTAATGCTGGCAGTCTGCTGTCATAATCACTCCACCCGGTATCTGAGCAGCGCCGCCACGCCCCCGAAGGCGTTGTACAGCTGCTCGCCCTCCTCATAGTCGGTGCTGATGAACTGCACCCTCGTGCCCATCTGGTCGGCGATTGCCATGAGCTCCTCCACGATGTCCACCTGCTCCTCTATGGTGAGCTGGGATGCACACTTGGGGCACTCCCCAGCATCGATGCTGCCGCTTGGGGGCACGGGCAGTGTCCTCGTGTTCGCATAGCCACAGCTCGGGCACGCCACCCTCACCCTCGCCCTTCTGAGGTTCTCTGAGAGCAGCAGCACGTCCACCGCCCCCATCTTGAGCGCCCTTCTGACGTGCTCCTCGCCGTACGTGGCAAGCCCTCTGTCGCTCACAAGCTCACGCATGAACCGCTGGGCGATGCGCTTTTCTGCGAACTGCTCCACGTGTGCGAGCGCATCCTGTGCTGCATCCACCAGCTCATACAGCCCGCTCTCGTCGGTGTACGCAGTGTCGAATATGCCTATCACCTTCTTGCGTATCTCGTGGTGCAGGTACTCCCCGTTCAGGAACTCCTCCTTGGTGGGAGAGGGTCCCCCTATGAGCACACCCTGAAGCTCCTCGTGGGGAATCTGCAGGAATATCTCGGATGCCGACTCCGCAACCCGCTTGTAGTAGGCGTCTATCGCGATTAGCCTGAGCTGCTGGAACCTGCGGGCGCTCTGGCCTCCCTTTCTCTGCTTTCCGGGCACCGAGGAGGTGGTGTGCTTTACCACCTCGATGTGCCGTCCCCGAAGGATGCCGATAGTTGCCTCCCGCTTGTCCAGCACCAGAAGCCCGTACACCTTCTTCTCCCTGAGCATGTCGAGCAGGGGCTCGAGGTAGAACTCCGAGGAGCAGTGGTACTTGTACGACGTGATGGGCTCTGGCGGCTCTATCACCGTGGACACCATGGTGGTCCTGCCTCCTCCCCTGTCTATCGTGCCCACGAACAGCACCATACCGTTCTCTGGAGGTGTCCTGTAGTACTTGAGCCTCGAGAGCAGCGATTCTATGGCGCTCTGCACGTTGGTCCTCGTGCTCTTGCTCTTGATGTTGGATGCCTGCCCGTACTCCTGCCGAAGGTGCGATACCACCTCGTGAATCTGCTTGTCTGGTGGGATGTACAGCGATATGAGCTCAGTGCCCCTGCCCACCATGGACTGAAGCTCCTCGAGCCTGCGCTTGAACTCGTATTTTTTGAGTGCCGATTCCTGAGCCATGATGACCTCCAATTATGATAAAACAGGCGGGTCTGGCATCTGGGGGTGGCTGCTAAAACCCGCAGTGTGCCATGCCAGACATCACCTCTCTACCCGTCCCGATTCTATATAAATGTTGGGGGTGCTGTGGGCGCATCGTGGATCGTGGGCACACCATGGGAGTGTTTTTCCGTAATCAACTAGACCAAACATTAAATACCGCGATGTCAATCCAGCATCAGATGACGCTCAGGCTTGCCATATTCGGTTTTGGAGTGGTGGGGCAGGGGCTTGCGAGGATGCTCCAGAGGAAGGGGGCACAGCTCGCCTCCTGTGGCATCGACCTCAGGCTGGTGGCGGTTGCGGACTCGAAGGGGGTGTGGGTCGATGAGGGGGGCATCGCTCCACAGGATGCCATCGAGAAAAAGCGCAAGGAGGGCACCGTTGCCATGGAGCGGGTGCGGCCAGAGCGTGTGGTTGCGGATGTGCCGTGCGATGTGGTGGTGGATACCACGCCCACCAACATCGAGGATGGTGAGCCCGGAATGTCCATCATGCTCTCGGCGTTCGAGAGCGGAAAGCACGTGGTCACCTCCAACAAGGGACCCCTTGCCCTGAGGTTTCACGCGCTCTCTGAGCGGGCAGAGGAGTGCGGGGTGCACCTGATGTACGAGGCGAGCGTGGGGGGTGCGATGCCCATATTCAGCCTCGTAAGGTGCTCGCTTGCCCCGGCCCACATCACGAGCATAGAGGGAATATTCAATGGCACGTGCAACTACATCCTAACCAGAATGCGCGAGACTGGCTATTCGTATGCCGATATCCTCAATGAGGCTCGGGAGCTGGGCATCGCCGAGGCGGACCCCACGTACGACGTGGAGGGCATAGATGCGGCATGTAAGGTGGCGATACTCGCGAACGCCCTGTTCGGTATGGATGTGTGCTACAGAGATGTGAGCACCACGGGCATCTCACAGATAACCCCAGAGGCGATACACCTCGCTGCAGCGGGCGACTTCTCCATAAAGCTCATAGGCAAGGTGAGCCCCACAGAGCTCAAGGTCGCCCCCATGCTGGTGCCCACTGAGCATCCGCTCAACGTGGGGGGCACGCTGAACGTGGCGTCCATTGTCACCGACATAGCGGGCACCATCACGGTGATGGGCAGGGGTGCGGGCGCGGTGGAAACGGCGAGCGCGCTGCTCAGCGACATTGTGTGGATACACAGGAGCGTGAGCCCATGACGAGGTTTGGCTTCATAGAGCGCAGGACGAGAAGGGACATCAACCTCATGCCCCTCCAGACTGGAGGCACCCTCACGCCAGAGGCAAGGCGTGCACTCGTGGAGTGGGGAGATGGCTACTCGGTGTGCGACTTCTGCCCCGGCACGCTCGACGACATCAAGAGCCCTCCCATCGATGAGTTCGTGCACGAGGCGCTTCCCAAGTTCTTGGACATGGACCACGCACGGCTCACCGGCGGTGCACGTGAGGGAAAGTTCGCGGTGATGCACGCTCTTGGTGAGAGGGGAGGATGGATTGTGGTGGACGAGAACGCCCACTACTCCACGTTCGTGGCGGCAGAGCGGGCGGGGCTCGAGGTGCAGGTGGCAGAGCGCACGCCCTATCCAGAGTACAGGATAACCCCGGAGGCATACGAGAGAGCCATCGAGCAGGGCACAGAGCGGTTTGGAAGACCTCCCGTGCTCGGGCTGCTCACATACCCGGATGGCAACTACGGCAACCTTCCAGATGCCGCCTCGATAGGAAGGGTGCTTCACGAGCACGACGTGCCCTATCTCGTGAACGGTGCGTATGCCATCGGAAGAATGCCCTTCTCTGGCAAAAAGCTCGGTGCCGACTTCGTGGTGGGAAGCGGGCACAAGTCCATGGCTTCTGCTGGTCCCATCGGAGTGCTGGGCGTGAGCGATGAGTATGCGCCCATAGTGCTTCGTAAGTCCAAGCGGTTTCCCATCAAGGAGGTGGAGGCTCTGGGCTGCACCGCGAGGGGCGTGGTGGCAATGACGCTCATCGCCTCGTTTCCCCACGTGGTGGAGCGCACCACACCCGAGCGCTGGGAGAGGGAGGTGCAAAACGCCCAGTGGTTCTCAGAACGGCTCGAGGAGCTTGGGATGGTGCAGGTGGGCGACAGACCCCACATGCACGACCTCGTGTTCTTCATCACAGAGCCCCTGTACGAGATATCCAAGCGCACCAAGAAGGGCGGATACTTCCTGTACCGGGAGATGAAGAAGCGGGGCATTCACGGCATAAAGCCCGGGCTCACCCGCCACTTCAAGCTGAGCACCTATGGGGTGGAAAGGGAGAAGCTGAAGATGGTGGTGGACGCCTTTAGGGAGATTATCGAGAAGTACTCGTGATGTCTTTCCGCCACGGCAATCACCTCAATATCCTGGCGATGTCCGGTCCCTCCCTCCCGACGACGTCTGCAAATTCTATGTTGAGGCCAATTTCGTTTTCTGCTGTAATCTGCTCGAGTCCCTCCTCCCGCGCAACTTTTGCATAAAACTATAACGATTTCTTGTCTGACCTTCCCCGACGAACGCCTTCGTCAAGTTTTCAATCGTGGTCTTCATAGCCCCCACCCTATTTACCTGTTTCCATTTTAGCTTATTCCGGAGTGCGCCCTTCCTGAAACGGCCCATCAGCCATTCAGTTTCGGTTCGTTGAACTATTTCCCATAGCCACAATACTTATAATGTTCGGGAGGGAAGCCAATCCTTCACCCAATAGGGGACGAGAGCATGTATGAGTGGAAACTTCATGAAATTGTTGACAGTGGTTTGTGTGCAAAATGTGGAACGTGTGTGGTTGTATGCCCCAACAACCTTTTAAAATTCGAAAATGGTCCAAAAATAATTGAAGAATGCCTAAAAAAGGGAAGTGGAATGTGTTATGAAATATGTCCAAGAGTCTCATCTGATAAATATCAGATAAAAATTAGAGAGGGATTTAAAGAGGAGTGTTACTACGGAAGGGGGGACATAGAAGGTCAGGATGGAGGAGTGGTCTCAACATTTTTGAAGTATCTGTTGAACAGCAAAAAAATAGACGGCGCAATTGTGGTGGGGGACGAGTGCTGGAAGCCAGTTTCGATTGTGGTTCAGAATCCAGACGACCTGATCAAATGTGCAAAATCAAAGTACACGGCATCGATCCTCGACGCCCTGCGGGAAGCGGGGGAGATGGGATTGAAGAGGGTTGCGGCCGTTGGTCTGCCATGCCAAATAGCGGGTCTCAGAAAACTCCAGTACTTCAAGTATCTGGCAAAGCACGATGAAGAGCGTGCAAAAGATGGAAAAGCCGCGAATCTACCAAAAATCGAGTATCTTATTGGTCTTTTCTGTACAGAAAAATTTGAATACGACAGTCTGGTAGATGTTTTAAGCAAACATCATATCCAGATAAAAGATGTAAAGAAATTTGATGTTAAGGGGACAAAATTATGTGTATACGACGGTGAAGAGCATGAAATACCCCTAAAAGAAATAGAAATAACGTCAGGATGCAAAATGTGCAGGGACTTTGACGCGAGCATGGCCGATGTATCCGTTGGCTGTATTGGAAGTCCGGACGGGTGTTCAACGGTCATAGTAAGAACGAAAAGGGGCGAAGATATCAAAAAGGCAATTGAACTGGAAGAGGGCGTAAACGTCGAAGAGATCGATAAGCTGAGGAGGCTCAAAATAAACAGATTTAAAAAAGAGCTTGCGAGGAGGAGGAAAAACAACGAGAAAGTCTCATTCTACTGGCTTGCAGATTATGGTGGTATTGGAAAGAGGGGAGATGGAGATTATTTCGTGAGAATCAGGGCAAAGCCCGGTGGATGGTACAGCTCAGAGGAGATGAACTATATCTCAAAACTGGCAGAAGAATACAATGGAAGGATAAAGCTGACAAACAGGGGCGGAGTTGAACTGCATGGAATCACGGGATATGATGCGGAGGATGTTGCACTGAAGCTCATCGGCCGTGCCCTATTACCCGGCTCCGAGGGGCCACTGGTCAGAGCGACGCTGGCGTGTCCCGGGGAGGGGAACTGCGCAGGCGGGCTGATAAATACAACAGAACTATGCAATCTCATAGAAGAGAAGTTCAAAGAAAGACCTGCCCCCTATAAAGTCAAAATTGCCATAAGTGGCTGTCCGAACAAGTGCGTTAGACCCCAGATCCACGATATGGGCATCGTGGGAGTCAAGTTTCCAGAGGTGGACGAGGAGAAGTGCAACGGCTGTGGCAGATGTGCGGACGTCTGTAAGGTGGAGGCAATAGACGTGATGGGACAGCTGTCGCACACAAATTACAACGTATGCATTGGTTGCGGAAAATGCATAAAGGAGTGCCCCAGCGAAGCAAGAAATGTGAAGGAGGAAGGATATCTGGTCTACCTTGGAGGAAAAACCGGCAGGGAAGTGGTTGAAGGAATAAAGATGGGAATAATGGACAAAGGTGAGATCATCGACACGATCGATAAGGTGCTGCTTGTATACGGCAGATACGCCGAGAAACCTCAAAGGGAAAGGCTATCGGCGGTCATGGAGAGAGTGGGGAAGGGGAAGTTCCTGGACGAAGTCAGGGGGCTGATGAAGGAAGGGGTCAGGACCTGAATTTCTGCCTGTTTTTCGCAGTATGACACATAATTCATCATGGCCTTTTAGCGTTCTGGGTTGTGGGAATCTCCAAGCTTTTCGTAGAGCTTAGCAACGTCTTCCCAGAAAACTCCCTCCTCCGCTTCTTTGAGATAATACTCCCGTGCCTCTCTCCATGCCCTTTCAGACTTGGAAACAGTGGAAATGGCTGCCGTCCACTTGGCTTTTTACAAAAGCCAGCAAAATAGCGCATTAAGCGGCTTTTTACAAAAGCCGGCAAAACAGCGCATTAAGGGGGATGGCTGTGCCATCCCCCATAATCCACTCACGTGCCAGCTTCGTTAAGCTGGCTCATCCGTAAGCGGGTCAGCGTACCACTCACGAGAAGCAAAGCTTTAATAGGTATAACTCAGCTTGAAGGCTCGCTCATATTACTGTGCTGATGAGGTGAGGTATGATGAAATGGCAAGGCAAGTCCAAGAGAAAGCCCACTGGCGGAAGGCTCATCCTCTCAAGGGGCAAGAGAAAATATGAGCTTGGAAGGGAGCCCACCCACACGCATCTTGCACCAGAGAGAAGAAAGCGCATAAGGGGAAGGGGAGGCAACTACAAGCTCAGGCTGCTTCGAGGAGAGTTCGCAGTGGTGAGTGATGAGAATGGCAGAGCCAGAAAGGTGAGGATAGAGAACGTGCTCGAAAATCCAGCAAATGAGCACTATGTTAGGAGGAATATCATTACCAAGGGATGCATAATACTCACCGAGATTGGAAAGGCAAAGGTGGTCAGCAGGCCAGGGCAGGATGGCATTATAAACGCCGTTCTGCTAAATGAGTAGGGCTTGAGTAGGGCTCACCTTCCCCTGATGAGCCTTGCCATGTTGCGCATAAAGTCCATGAGCATGCCCATGTCCCTGTATCTTATGAGGTATAGCAGAGCCCACCTCGGAAGCACAGCCCCGAGCAGCAAGAGGTGATAGTAGTACACCCATCTGGGGAAGTTCCTCCTTATTAGGGTGAAGTAATCTGGAATGTTCCTGATGGATGTGAAGCTCTCCTTTCGCTTGCCCCTCGATATGCCCACCTTGTGCCATACCTTGGAGGAGGGCACATACACCACCCTGTATCCCTCCCGCCTCGCCTCAACACAGTACTCCACATCCTCGTTGCCAAAAAAGTACTCTGGGTTCAGCTGGCGGGTGGGCTGGCGGGTGGCAAGCAGCGCTGTGCTGAGCATGATGGCACAGCCCGTGATCCAGTCCACATCCCGGACTTCATCATACTGCCCCTCATCCACCTCTCCGATGCCCACGTGGCGATAGAGCATCTCCCTCCACACATCAATCTTCCCCCCCGCAAACCACAGCACGTCTCTCCTGCCATCAAAATCGTAATAGTATATCTTGGGCCCCAACACTCCGATGCTCTCGTCCTGCTCTGCCACCTTCACGAGCTCGCTCAAAAAGCGCACATCCACGACGGTGTCGTTGTTGAGCAGCACCACATATTCTGGCTTTAGCACCTTTAAGCAATAGCGGATGGCGATGTTGTTGCCCTCGGCAAAGCCAAAGTTCCTCTCGTTCTTTATCAGTATGAGACGTCTCGATGGTGGAATGGAGCCTGTGCTCTTTGCCACTCCAAGCTCTGCCTCCTCTCTGGTGTACTCTATGAGGTGTATGGGCTTGTTCTCCCAAGAGTGCTCAAAGAACATCGAGTTCACCTTTATCCTGCCCTCACAGTACTCCCTTATCATCTCAACCGATTCATCAACAGAACAGTTGTCCACCACTACCACATCATAACAGGGATAGTCTATGCGATAGAGGGACTCGAGGCACTCGATGGTGTCCTGCCAGCCGTTCCAGTTCAGAATGATGATGGCCACGCGGGAAGTGCGAACGGGCTCTCGTGCACCCATGATGTGGTAAAGAGCGTGAGCGATACTTAACCCTTTAGCAGCTGCTCACGCCAAAGACTATATACATAAAAGCCAAGGGAAAAACGGGATGATATCACTGCTGGAAGCCTACATCTCCGATATCGCAAACGGCACCCTCGTTCTCAGGCTAATAGTGGCCGCCATTGGCCTCGTAGTGATGTACATACTCGGAAGGCTCGCATCCAAGGCAATCGACAGACACTATGAGGCGCTCGTGGATAGGCTGGGTGAGCGGGGCGTGAACATCACGGCGGTAAACCTGATGAGGCGCATAGTCGTCCTATCCATATACCTCATGGGCCTCATGTTCATCATCTCGCTCTTTCCCTCCCTGAATTCCATCTCAATAACGCTGCTCGCTGGTGCTGGATTTGCCGGCATCGTGGTGGGCTTTGCTGCCCAGAAGGTGGTGGGCAACCTACTCTCTGGCGTGGCAATAAGCGTCTTTCAGCCCTTTCGAATAGGAGACTACGTCACCATCCAGGGAGAGTATGGCAGGGTGGAGGATGTCAACCTCCAGTACACAATCATCCAGACATGGGAGAACAAACGGCTGGTCATCCCCAACGCCGTGATCAGCGAGCAGACGATACAGAACTGGACGATTGGGGAGCCTCCAGTGTACTGGACGGTGGACGTGGGGATAAGCTATGACTCTGACATAGACCTCGCGAGGAAAATCATGCTGGAAGAGACCCGCAGGCATCCAGACGTGATGGGATACGAGCAGCTCGCAAGGTATCGCAGGGGGCTGGCACACGGCGATGATGAAATACGGGTGAGAGTGATAGAGCTTGCAGATTCCGCTGTGGTCATGAGGGTGGGCTTTTGGGTTAGAGACCGCCCCACGGCATTTGCCACTGGATGCGACATACGGGAGGCCATAAAGAAGCGCTTCGATGCAGAGGGCGTGGAGATTCCGTTCCCATACAGAACAATCGTGTACAAGATGCCCCGGCCAGAAAAGCTCAAAGAGGAGCTGGGAGAGGGGGGTGCGTCGTAGCCTCAGGGGTGCTTGATGTCCAGTATCTCAGAGACCACGTCTGCCCTCCTCACGAGCTCCACGGGCGCATATCTGCCCGTCAGGATGACCGCCATGTCCTCTGGAAGCTCATCGAGCAGCTCGAGCACCTCATCCACGCCTATGAGCCCAATGTGGCATGCGAGGTTTACCTCGTCCAGTATCAGCATATCTGGCTGCTCGATTTTTGCGAGTTCCTTTGCCCTCTCGAGGGCAGTGTGGGCAAGGTCTCTATCCTGCTGGGAGGGGTTCTCCAGATCCACCCATCCGGGTCTTCCACACTGATACACCTGAAAGTCTGGATACAGCCTTTGCTGGATGAGATATTCCCCTGTTCTGTTCCTGCCCTTCATGAACTGCACCATCACCACCCTCTTGCCCTCCCCCACGAACCTGATGGCTCTGCCCACGGCAGCGGTGGTCTTGCCCACCCCCGTTCCCGTGAACACATATATCCTTGCCCCTCTCAGCTTTGCTCCTTCGCCTTCCATAGCTACCTCCAAAACTACTCAAATATCCTGTCGAGAAGCCACTCGGCATCAAAGGGCACGAGGTCATCGTAACCCTGTCCAGTGCCCAAAAAGATGATGGGCTTTTCAGTCTCGTGGGCAATCGAGATTGCAGCCCCACCTTTGGTGTCGGCATCTATCTTGGTGAGGATGGAGCCATCAAACCCCGTGGTGGCGGCAAACTTCTTTGCTCTCTCCACCGCATCGTTGCCAGCCGTTGCCTCATCCACGAACAGCGTCAGGTCAGGGGGTGCCACCCTGCATATCTTTGCGAGCTGCTCCATCAGGTTCACGTTGGTGTGCATCCTGCCCGCAGTATCGGAGAGCACCACATCCCTGTGCTTCGCCCTCGCATACGCCAGTGCATCATACAGCACAGCAGCGGGGTCTGCCCCCTCCTGATGCTTTATGAGCTTCACCCCGAGCCTGTCCGCATGGGTCTGGAGCTGCTGTATCGCCCCTGCCCTGAACGTATCTCCAGCAGCGAGCACCACTGAATAGCCCCTGTCCATGAGGTACTTGGCAACCTTGGCAATCGTGGTGGTCTTCCCAGTGCCGTTCACACCCACAAACAGGATGTGCACGGGCTTTTCGTGTTCTTTCACAAACGCATCGAAATCAAAGTGCTCTATGGTGAGCACCTCCTCCATGGCCTGCCTCAGGGCATCCTCCACGAGCCCGTGCACACTCTCTCCGATACCTCTCTTCGTGCCCACCAGTCTCTCCTTCACGCTCGCGCATATCTTCTCTGCCACATCGAAGGCAACATCGCTCTCCAAAAGCAGGAGCTGAAGCTCCATCAGCACATCATCCACTGCCCCTTCCGAGATCACCACCTTGCCCTCGAGCAGGCTTTTGGCTTTATCTCTAAGACCCACCTTGGGCACGCGGGGCGGTTCTTTCTCAACTGCCTCCTCAACTGCCTCCTCCAGGGAGGAGGTTAGCTTCTTTAGCTTCTCCTTTAGCGAGCGGAACATCCTCATACTCTCATGTATCTTTCGAGCACCGAGCCAATCTGCTGCATCTGGCTCGTGATGCTGGCGAGGGTGGTGGTGCCTGCCTCATAGTTCTTCGAGAGTGCCTCCTTCCTGCGCTCGAGATATGCCCTGGCCTCATCCAGTGGTCGCTCTATGCTAAAGCCTGCACCTATACTCACCACCACTGTATCGCTCCTTTCCAGCGTTGCCCTCATCATGGCTCCCGAGCCCACTGGAACGAGCACCTCGGCTCCACCTTTTTCTTTCAGAGCATCCAGCCCGTCCACCGCCCTCTGAAGCTCGGCAATGGAGAGCCTCAGGATATCGAGCTGCTGGGCCATGGACTCTGCCTGTGCCCGAAGCTGCTGATACCTGATGTACATCTCACTTATCTCCTCTTTCGAGGGGGCACCCTGTTCACCCTGTTCACCCTGTACCATGTTAGACCTCCTCTACCTCGCGAATCTTGATGAGGTTCCTGTTGAGCTTGTGGTTGCTGCCTATGGTGGAGAGCACCTTCTCGATGGCGTTCTTCTCGTTCTCGCACTCCACGAGCTTGGTGAACCTCTCCCACTCAGTTCCAGCCTTGAAGCTTCCCACTACCCTAAATCTCTTTACAGGCTTCATAACGCCACCTCTCTATTCCACAAACTTGAGAGCCCTCTCGATTCTCCCGAGCTCAAATCCCGTGGTATCGCTACCCGCAAGATAGCCCTTGGTGTTGGCTATTATTCCCGCTCCCACGAGGCTTGAGCCAAAGTTCACGGTGCCCACATCTGCTGGCACCTTCAGCACGTCCTCAACAAGGGATACTTCGCTGCTCGTGGCTCTTGGATGGACGAGTGCGCCCTCGTTGGTGGCAACTGCCGCCATTCCCACCGTGAACAGCCCGCCAACGGTGCCCCTCACCACCCTGACGCCGAGCGTCTCCTCTATGAGCTCGATGGAGGTGTCGGATAGCTCTGGGTGAACGAGGGCACCGTGGTCGTTGGCAAGCACGATGTTGCCGCATGCCGTCATCCTATCGTGCAGGCGCTGTACAGCACACCCCGTGGCTCTCTCCAGCATGGCCACCTCCTCGTCTGATGCAAAGCGAGTGAGCACAATCCCAGAGGAGTTGGCACATGCAAGTGAGCCCACCACCACGCTGGAGCCAAGCGTAATCTCCACCACCTTCACACCCAGCCTCTGCTCAAGCTTGTGCACCACCGCCCTCGGGGAGGGGCACACGAGGACATACTCCTCGGTGCATCTTGCAAACACCCCTATGTTGGAGCTGCCCTCCAGAGATAGCCTTCTGGCCTCAAGTGCCCTCTCATCCATGAGCATACCTTTACTCTGCAAGCTCGGCCTCGAGGGTGCCGTCCTCGAACTTGACTGCCCTCACCCTTATTCTGGATGGGGGTTTTTGGATTCCGCGTTCCCACACCCTGTGATTTATGCTGGGGTCGAGCCTTATGTGCTCCAGAGGAGTCTTGGTATGTCTTGAGAGAAACAGGTAAATCTCCTTTATCGCCCTGTTCGCCCTCTTCCATCTGGGCGCCTTCTTGGCATCCCTCAGCGGAATCGTGTACACTCTCTCGTCCTCTGCCATGCTCCCACCTCACTTGTCGAGGGTCGTTCTTCTCCAGTGCCTGCGCTTTGGATGGGTGCGAACCCTGCGGTTTGTCCTGAGGATCACCCACACTGGCACTCTCGAGTTCTGCTTAGCAGCCTTTGCCAGCCTGAGCTTTACACCCTTCGTGACCTTGCTCATTCAATTCCTCCCTTTCTCATTCCTATCACATGTGATTGCACGTGGTGCTGGGGGAATATCCTTCCCACGGCAGAGGGGCCTCCCATCTCCTCCACCATGGCACGCAGCTCCACCTCGTAATCGGCCTTGCGCACCTGTGGACTCTCGCCCTGCTCGAACTCGAAGAGTGTGCGGGCAAGCTCATTTATCGTGGAGCTTCCAATCCCCCAGAGAGGGCACATATACTGGATGCCGAGCCTGTCCTCCAAGCTCCTCGCCTCCGATATCGTGAGCTTGGGCACCCTGTCGTCCCTCCGTGTGCCATCTGCTATGCGTGTGACGCCCAGCGACGAGAGCAGCTCTATGGAGCGCACATGGATGTGCTGAATCGCCCTGCTGGGATGGCCGTCCTCGAGACACATCTGTGCTGCTTCCTCCACAACATCGCTCGGAAGGTTCACCACCCTGTGGCTCATCCCAAGCGCGCGAGCACTGTCCCTCGCATGCACCCATGCATCACATACCCCAAAGCTCACCGTTATCAGCTCCACATCGAGCAGGTGTGAGAGCATGAGCCCAGCGAGGGAGCTGTCCTTGCCCCCGCTGAACAGCACGGCTACCTGCATCACTTTCTCGTTATCCTGAACTCTCGCTTTTTGGGCTGGAGCTGGAGCAGCAGTGCCTTAATCTGCTTGTCGGTGAGCTTTGCCTGAATCCTGCCACTCTGGGCGAGCGCCACCAGCTGTGCCTCAAGCTGGGCGACGAGCTCTGGCCTCGTGAGCCTGAGTGTGCTCAGCCTCTCCCTTGCCTCTGGTGTGAGTATCGTGCGCAAAATGGCTTGCTTGCGTGCCTCCACCTCAGCACGTAGCTGCTCCTCCCGTGCGGCAGCCATCTGCTCCCGCATCTGCTGCTCCTGAAGCTGGGCAAGCCGCCTTCTTTTCAGCTCCTCGAGTTCATCGTCCCCCATATTCCACCTCAGCAGTACCTCTTTAGCTCCGACCTTTCGACCAGTATTTCCTGCATGACCTCGTAGGCAACGTTGTCCAGAAGGGACCTCCCCTTCGGGCTTATTGCCCTTCCGCGCTCGGTGCTGACGACCAGTCCCGCTGCCTCGAGCTGCTGGAGGGCATGCCTTATCACCGAGCCGCTTCCTTTCGCAAACTTCGGGGGACGCACCCCCCGCCTGTGCCTTCCTCCATAGTACGTCCTCAGCCGAGACACACCCACCTGTCCATCCACGTACAGCCTCCTCAGCAGTGAGGCACATCTAACGTACCACCAGTCTGGGTCGTGGGGGGAGAACTCCCTATGCACCCCTGTCTTCACATACGCTGCCCACTCGGGAGGCTCTATCCTATATCCAGCCTCCCCGAACTCGCCCTCCTTCAGCTTCTTTGCGAGGGCCTCTATGAGCTTTCCCGCTGGAACGTCATAAACCGTGACCATGTGTTCACCCAGTGCGAGCCTTCAAGTTGGGGTTGAATGCGTATCTTGATATAAAAGTGTTGTGTATGAGGTGTCGTATATTGATGCATTGATGCGAGCCCCATAGTGAGGTGTGCCATCGGCGATGATATCCACTGACCCACACGTGCAAAAAAAGGTGCTCGAGATACTGCACATAATCAGAGAGAGCAGTGGCTCTGTGGGTGCTGGAAAGATAGCGGATAAGCTCAGGGAGAGGGGGTACGAGATTACCGAGCGGGGTGTGGGATACTACCTGAGACTGCTGGACGAGATGGGACTCACGAGAAAGGTGGGACATACGGGCAGGACAATAACCTCACGAGGGATACGAGAGCTCGAGGAGGCTCTGGCAGTCCACAGAGTGAGCCTCACGCTCTCGAGAATAGAGGAAAAGGTGTACATGACCAACATCGACATCGACTCCGGAAGGGGAGATAGTGTGGTCAACGTCACCTACATCCCCAAGGAGGCTTTTGAGCGAGCGTGGGACTTGATTCGAAGGGTGTGCTCGAGCGGGTTTGTTGTGTGCAGGCGGGTTGGGATAGAGGATGAAGACTCCGAGGTCGTGCACGTTCCGCCTGGCAATGTGGCCTTGCTCACCGTGTGCAGCATGACTGTGGATGGAATACTGACCAAGCACGGCATTCCTGTGGACACTCAGTATGCTGGCACGCTGTACGTCAGAGATGGAGAGCCCCAAGCGTTCGTGGAGCTTATAGGCTATGGAGGGGTATCCATAGACCCCATGAGGGTGTTTCTTGCAAGGCACACCACGTCGGTGCTCTCGGCACTCGACGGCAATGGGATAGTGCTCGCAAACGTCAGGGAGGTGCTGTGCACCAGTGTTGAAAAGACGAAAGCGGTGCTCGCCAAGGCACAGAGAATCGGCATCGGGGGTGTTGTGGGCTATAGTGAGAGTGGAAAACCCTATCTGAGGGTGCCCGTGAGGGCGCGCAAGGTCGCACTGCCCATATATGCCGGAGTCAATGTGGGTGCAGCCCTCAAGGAGGGGGGCATTGAGGCCGAGACATACCCAGTGTATACAGTGCTGGATTACGGCAGGCTAAGGGATGTGGATGATGCGGTGGGCTGAACATAGGGACCTCGAGGCAATCGTGGAGGTGCTAAAATGCGCGGATGATCTGTTCTTTCCACCCCTCTCCAGCCGAAGACGGGGCATCGAGGAAAGAGTGATGGAAGTGCTAAACGACGAGAACTCTGGCTATCTGCTCTTTGAGGAGGATGGAAAGTGCGTGGGGGTGGCAGGATACACACTCGGGAAGAATGGACGGGAAGGTGCATACATCAACATGCTGTGTGTTGTGCCCCATGCACAGGGCAAGGGAATTGGGGGGTGCATGCTGGACTCGCTGGAGCAAAGGCTGTATGAGATGGGGGTGAGGAGCGCATGGGTGTGCACATGGTCCACCAACGAGCGGGCGCTCACCTTATACCTTCGAAGGGGGTACACCATAGAGAGGATTATGGAGCACCACAGGGCAAGAGATGTGCACACAATCGTGCTATCCAAGCCTCTTGGAGGGATGGGCGATGGATGAAGATGTGCTGCTCCCATCCTCGAAAAGCAAAGAGTCCATGCTGAAGGCACAGAGGCTGGTAAGGGAGCACGTGAGGCTCGATGATGAGCTCGGGGAGGTGAGGAGGGTGGGCGGAGTTGACTGTGCATACACGTCGTACAACACGGTGGCTGCATGCGTGGTGCTCGATGCCCGCACATTTAAGGTGGTGGAGAGTGCATGGGCGATGGCTCCCACAGAGTACCCCTACGTGCCCACATTTCTCGCCTTCAGGGAGTGCAGGGCGTGTGCGAGGGCAGTCCGCTCGCTCGAGGCTGTCCCAGACGTGCTGTTCGTGGATGGTGCTGGAGTGAACCACCCCCGCATGGCAGGTCTCGCATCCCATCTTGGTGTGCTTCTCGACCTGCCCACCATCGGAATCACCAAAAAAGTGCTGTGTGGTACGGCACGCACCCCCACAAGAGTGAGACAATCCCACCCCCTACTTTACGGGGGGAAGGTGGTGGGCCATCTCGTGCTCACGAAGGCGAGATGCAAACCCATCGTGGTGGCGGCTGGACACAGGACGACCCACGAGAGGGCTCTGGCACTCTGCCTCGAGATGCTCGATGGCCACAAGCTTCCAGCCCCCATAAGGCTGGCAGATGCGATGTGCAGACAAATCAAAACACACTTAAACACGAATACAGATAATGAGCGTGGCGATAGGTGGCTGAGGTGGCGTTTTTAGAGCAAGTGACCTCTCCCCCTCGCTTCGCAAGGAGAAGTGAGGTAAGAAGATGGTAGATAGGATGGCAATCAACATACTGAGCCGTGATGAAAAGGGTCTGCTCAGAAACATCACGTCTGCCATATTCGAGCATGGTGGAAACATCACCTATACCCAGCAGTTCATCATCGACAGGGGCAAGCACAGGGGAAAGGCCGACATCTATATGGAAGTCGAGGGAATAGCCCATCCAGAGCAGCTGGTGGAGGAGCTAAAAAGACTGCCCACCATAGAGGAGGTATCACTACACGCTCCTCTCGAGCAGATATATGGCGGCAGAGTCATCATCATAGGAGGGGGGGCACTCGTGGCGCAGGTTGCACTGGGAGCAGTGACCGAGGCAGACAGGCACAACATAAGGGGTGAAAGAATCAGTGTGGACACCATCCCGCTCGTGGGAGAGGAGGCAATTGCAGACGCCGTGGGAGCAGTCTCGCGGCTTCACAGGGCTCAGGTGCTCGTGCTCGCTGGCTCTCTCATGGGTGGTAAGATTACCGAGGAGGTGGAGAAGCTCAAGGAAGAGGGAATACCCGTGATAGCCCTCAACATGGCTGGGAGCGTTCCCGAGCACGCAGACCTCGTGGTCACTGACCCCATACAGGCTGGAACGTTTGCAGTGATGCACATAGCCAAGACCGCATCCTTTGATATCGGAAGGGTGAGGGGGAAGAGGTTTTAGGAGTAAGGAGTAGGAGGAGGGGAAAACCGCCAAGGGTCGGCGGTGTCCCATGGCTTTAGAAAATTTTTTTGTGTTAAATAAAACTTATTTGTTTGTGGGTGGTCATTGTATTTAAAGATTGCGCTTATTAGCTGCTTTGGGAGGCTGTGCTGTCTTCCTTGCCACCACCGCCTCTGCTATCTGAAAATCCCTGTAGAACAGCACCTCGCATCCCCTCTCCAGTATGTGGGGCAGCAGGTCGGCTCCCCTCGCCCTCCATGCCCACGAGTAGAACCTGCTAAACAGTCCCATGGGGTCGAGGTATCTCTTCGTTCGCTTAAGATGCACGAAGCTCATCGTCCCCCCGACCTTGAGCACCCTCAATGCCTCGGCGAGCACCACCTCCGGTGCGTCCACTGTGTCCATTCCATATGTGCAGAACACGGCATCGAACGCCCCATCGGCAAAGGGCATCCTCTGGGCCATGCCCTGCACTAAGGAGAGCCTGTGCTGCCCCCTGTTTCTCATGGCGTTGATACGAAGGGTTGCTCTGGACACATCAAGCCCCACCACACAGCCATCCTCCACGTACCTTGAGAGCAGCTTGGCGTTTCTCCCCGTTCCCGTGCTGATATCGAGCACCCTCGCGTCTCTTCCAAGTCCAGTGAGGGAGAGGAGGCGCTTGCGGTAGTACTGCTTTATACCCAGCCACAGCACATCGTCCAGGTCATACAGGAAAGCGAGCCTGTTGTAGTGCCTCCACGTCTTTCTGATCTCCTCATAATCAGCGGCAACCATCTGAAAACCCCCATGCAGTGATGGTGTGAGCTGCCACATGCCACATCCTACAACAGCCGCTCTGGCAGGAGCTGGTTTGCGAGCAGATCGTCCACACCCTCCGCCCTTCGTATCAGCTCAGCCCTGCCATTGCTCACGAGGACCTCCGCGCATCTCGGACGTCCGTTGTACTGAGAGCTCATCGAAAAACCGTATGCTCCGGTATCCAGCACTGCGAGCACGTCCCCTCTCTCGATGGCGGGCAGCCACCTGTCCTTTGCCAGTATATCGCCGCTTTCACATATCGGTCCCACGATTGTGTACTTTTGTGCTGCTGGTGCGTCCGCCTTGTTGGCCACCACCACGTGATGATATGCATCGTACATAACGGGCCTCACCAGCAGGTTGAAGCCCGCATCCACGGCCACGAAGCTGGCATGGGCATGCTTTATAGTGTTCACACGCACAAGCAGCACTGTGGAGTCTGCCACCACATATCTTCCTGGCTCAAGGCACAGGGTGGGCGAGATGCCAAGACGCTCGCACTCCTCCCTAAAGATGGGGAGCACGGCACGTGCGAGGTCAGATGGTGAGGGGGCAGGTACCCGCTTGTCATATGGAATGCCAAGTCCAGAACCGATGTCCACGAACTCGAGCTCGATTCCCAGCTCACCCACCTGCTCCACGAGGGTCATCATCCTCCGCACAGCCTCAGCAAAGGGCTCGGTGGACAGTATCTGCGAGCCTATGTGACAGTGGATGCCCACGGGAACGATGCCAGGAAGGGACTGGGCAAGCTCGTATGCCCTTCTCACGTGCTCATGGGGTATGCCAAACTTGGAGCTTCTGAGGCCAGTGGCAATGTTGGGATGGGTCATGGGGGAGATGTCGGGATTCACACGAAACGCAATCCTGACCTCGCTGCCATGCTCGTGTGCTATGCTGGAGAGGCGCTCTGCCTCCATCTCCGAGTCCACGGAGACCATCACACCGCTCTCCACCGCTGCCAACAGGTCATGGTCGCTCTTGGAGTTGCCATTGAACAGTATTTTCTCCCTCGGGATGCGGGCGAGCAGCGCCAGATACAGCTCCCCTGCCGAAAACACGTCTGCCCCCATCCCCTCCTGAGCCACAATCCGCAAGATGGCAAGGTTGCCGTTGGCCTTTACAGCATACAGCAAATGTGCCTCTGGAAATGCCCTCTGTATGGTGCGGATGTTCTGCCTTATACGCTGCTCATTACTCACATACAGGGGGGTGCCAAAGCGCTCTGCGAGCTCCACACAATCCACATCCCCAATGTGAAGATGCCCATCCCTAACCTCCAGATGACCTGCAATCTCGAACTCTGCTGGCATTGATGCTGGATTTCAAAAAGCAGTATATAGGGCTTTGCACCCACCTTTCAAAGGGTTTTTATCCTCATCCCCGAGAGTAGTAAGCATGTCCAGCACTACCTATGAGAACATAGAGATCACATGGCTTGGTCATGCCTCCTTCAGGCTGAGCGGTGTCGGGAAGGTAATGTACATCGACCCATACGTGTTGGATGATGAGCCCCCCATGGCCGACATCGTGCTCGCCACCCACGAGCACTACGACCACTGCCCTCGCGACAACATCATGCGCATCCTCAGGGAGGACGGCGTGGTGATTACAACGAGGGGGTGTGCAAGCTCCCTTGTTGGCATTCAGTGCCGCAGGGTGAAGGACGGTGATGTCATTGATGTCGATGGCGTGAGGGTGGAGGCAGTGCCAGCATACAACATCGGCAAGCCCTTTCATCCAAGAGGGCTCGGTGTGGGCTTCATCATAGAGATGGGTGGTGTGCGCATCTACCACGCTGGCGATACCGACCTCGTTCCCGAGATGGAAAATGTGAGGGCAGATGTCGCCCTTCTGCCCATAGGGGGCACATACACCATGAGCCCCACGGAGGCTGTGGAGGCTGCGTGCAAAATCAGCCCCAAGGTGGTCATTCCCATGCACTACAACTACCTCTCAGGTCTCGAGCAGGACGCCCATAGCTTTGCGCTACAGCTCAAGCAGCGCGCCCCACATATTGAGGTGAGAATACTCGAGTGAGTGACATGAGGACGATACTGTACACTGGCAAGGGAGGAGTGGGCAAGACCACCGTGTGCGCTGCCACTGGAATACGGTGCGCAGAGCTTGGCAAACGAACGGTGGTCGTGTCCACCGACACCGCCCACAGCCTCTCAGACTCCTTCGATGTGGAGCTGCACGACGAGCCCACCAAGATAACGGAGAACCTGTGGGCAATGGAGGTCAACCCCATCGAGGAGCTGAAGAAAAACTGGGGTGCGATTCAGGACTACTTCATGACGTTCCTCAGGGCCCAGGGCGTGGAGGGAATGGAGGCAGAGGAGTTCATACTGTTCCCGGGGATGGAGGAGCTCTTCAGCCTCATGCGGTTAAAGGAGTTCGATGAGAGTGGAAGGTTCGATGTGGTGCTCGTGGACTGTGCCCCAACGGCAGGAACGCTGCAGTTTCTGACGTTCCCAGATGTGATTGAGTGGTATATGGAGCACCTGTTCGACATAGAGCGCAAGGCAGCAAAGGTGCTAAGGCCAGTGACCAAGCATGTAGGCATACCGCTTCCAGAGGACAGTGTGTTCGACTCGCTCGAGGACGTGTATGAGCAGGTGAGGGCGTTTGCCAGCATCCTCAAGGACCCCTCGAGGACCACCATCAGGTTCGTGCTCAATCCAGAGAAGATGGTGATCAAGGAGACCCACAGGTTCTACTCATACCTCTCCCTCTACGGGCTCACGGTGGATGCCGCCATAGTGAACAGGGTGATTCCCCCAGAGGAGGCAAGAGAGGGGTACTTTTCCAAATGGGTGAGGCTGCAGCAGGAGTATCTAAGGCTGATAGAGGAGTCGTTTTCGCCCCTTCCCATCTTCAAGGTCAAGCTGTTTGAGAGGGAGATGGTGGGCATCGAGATGCTGAAAAGGCTGGCAGGAGAGCTGTACGGCGATGTGGACCCCACGGGGGTGCTGCACACCGAGCCCCAGTTTACAGTATCCTCATCCGATGGGACGTACACGCTGAGAATGCACCTCCCCTTTGTCACCAAGGAGAGGGTGGAGCTCTTTCAGAGGGGCGAAGAGCTCGTGGTGGTCGTGGGTACATACAAGCGAATAATCGCCCTTCCGACCACGCTGGCGGGCAGACGTGCCACAAAGAGCACCCTCAAGGATGGAATACTCGATATAACGTTTGTGGAGGGATGAAATGGAGAAAGAAAGGACAGAATGCTGGCAGCTGTGCCCACTGTGCTGGCTTATAAACACGGTGTACAGCCCAGAGGCGGCAAGACATCTCAAGAACGCCAAGAGGGAGATGCTGCTGGCACTTAGGGCAATGGCCGCCAAGCAGCTGAGTGAGGAGAGGAGGGAAATCAAGAGGATAGACATCGAGGAGGAGTGAGTTACTCCCTCCCGCGGAGCACCTCGAGCTGTGAGAGCAGGTGCTCTCTCGCATCGTGATGGTTGCTCTGGATGAGTATCCTGCCATCCTCCATCACCTTTTCGAGCACTGGCTCCATTCCATCCACGTGTGCTCCAAAGGGCGTAATCCGCCCCTCAAGCGTATCCCAGTTCCTCCACACCTGCTTTCTTCCACCCCATTTACCCCGCTTGGCACACGGCACACCCTCTTTTTCCACGATGTCGAGGGCGAAGTCTATGGGAGGTGCTGCAGACACGCTGGTGCCCACCCCAAAGCCGTCCACAATGTCGGCAAGCTCTGCCACCGAGTGTTCGTCCATGCTTCCGCTGACGAATATGCCCACATGTGAAAAGCCCCTGATGTCGAGCTCATACCTCACCTCCTCCACTATCCTACGGATGTTTCCTCTTCTGGACGAGGTGGTGTCCAGCCTCACAGCGCTCAGCCTATCCCCAAGTGTCTGTGCCGCCATGATGCTCTCCAGCTTCTCGTCCCAGTACGTATCGCACAGACACACCCTTGGCACGTCCTCCTCCAGCACCTCATCGAATGCCCTCCATGCCGCCACCTGATCCCCAAAGCATATGATGAGGGAGTGGGGCATCGTGCCGCTCGCTGGAATGCCGAGAGCCTGTGCAGCACTCACGTTGCTCACACCATCCATGCCCCCAATCCATGCACTGCGCTCCACCACGTGGGCAAGGGCGGGATGCACCCTCCTCGTTCCAAACGAGATCACGGGCTTATCCCCGGCAGCCAGCTTGATACTCGCCGCCCTCGAGGCAATGCCGCTCGCATGGCACAAGAACCCCAGCAATGGGTTCTCATAGCGCGCGAAGGAGAGGTATCTTCCCACGATGTACAGCACGGGCTCCCTTGGATAGAATATTGTGCCCTCCCGCATGGCATACACGTCGATGGGCAGCCCCTCGAGAAGCTTGAGGGCATCGTGAAGTCCAGCAAACACGTTCAGGTTCGTGGACGAGGATGTCACCTCGGCAACCACGGAGGGGTTTACCCCCTTCTCCTCGAGAACTCTCTCGGTCCTGATAAAGTACACATCGGTGGTCCTCCCAGCTTTTATGTCGTCCTCTGATGGCATCTCAAACATGGCTCAGCACCTCTCACCCCTTTCCCTCAGCAACCTCTCAGCTATCACAACATCCTCTGGACGATTGATGTTCATGGCAGCGTCCTCCCTCTCCACGATGAAGTGAAAGTCCTCCTGCTCCTCCTCGATGTAATCCGCATCGAGTATGTTGATGCCGCTGGGCACGATTAGCTGCCCATTGTAGTTGAACACCGTGTCGGGATATATGCCAAGCCTCCTGCACAGCTCAAGCGGAACGTGCACCGAGAGGGCTCGGCTGCCGCACTCCATGTATTTGCCTATCACGAGGTCCACGAGCTCGGTGTTCATGAGGGGAAGGTCTCCCATGGTCATGAAGAACGGTCCCCTCATGTTCGCCCTTCTGACTGTGTGCCGCATATCGGTGATGTAGCCTCTACCTTCCGCAGCCAAGACGTGCACCTCTGGGTAGTGCTCCTCTATCCACCGCTTGGTGTTGGGCACGTTGGGGGATGTCGCCACCACCACCCTGTGGATGTGTGTGCTCGCCACCACGGCATCGAGCACCCTCTGCACGAGGGGCTTGCCGCACACCACGAGTATCGGCTTTTCTCCCATCCTCAGGCGGGTTCCAAGCCCCCCAGCCATCACAAGAGCCTCCATGCACCACCTCCCACCGCTGCGCCAACGCCCATGCACAGCAGTGCCGCAAGCCTTCCAAGCTCGTTGGATGCCCCGAGCACATCACCACTCACCCCCCCAAAGTGGGCACTTGCCCTGTGCACCACCATCACCGAGGTCAACGTGGCTGCAAGCACTGCAATGATGCCCACCATGCCCGCGATGAGGGCTCCAATGAGCACGCTGAGCACGAGAGATGTCAGAAGACTGGAATATCCCGTGTGCCTTACGAACACCGAGCCGAGCCCCTCGTGCAGTGGCGTGCCCATGGCCGCCACGCCCACCATGGTGTGCTTGGCACACACCTCTGACACCGTGAGGGCAGCTGCAAGCACCAATGGACTCACACTCTCCACAAGTGTGAGCAGCACGGCATACAGGGCGATAAGATACATCACCACGTATCCCATCCCACCCACGCCAATGGAGGTATCCTTCATGGCACTCACCTTCTTTTCCCTTGCCCCATGGGCAGTCATCCCATCTCCAAGGTCAGAGAGCCCGTCGAGGTGGTTGAGGCCACACAAAAAATATATGGCGTACATCACGGCAAGGGGCATGAGGGGCGTGGCTGCCTCTGGAAGAAGATGTGCCACTGCGCCAGCACATCCAATGAGCGCCCCGAGCACAACTCCCACGGGCACAAACACAAACATGCGCTTGGATAGAGCATCCACATCTGCATCAGAGCACCTGACGGGAATTGTGGAGAGCACCCCAAAGCCGGCTCGAAAGGCATCCACAAAGCCACTCATCGACATCCCAGCGTAGATACTCAAGCCAATGTGCCATCACTTAAATAATTTTTCAATTTTTCAAGTCCTCGGGTGTCGGAGAGCGTACCCCCCCCCTTAGGTTTCATCGTTGGCGTTGCCACCCAGGGGTGAGGTAATTATAAACAAAAATGCGAAAGGTATAAGTTAATCGGTAGGATGTGTGCTCAATACAACGATTACAGTCCACAAAAAGCGCAAAGGGTGTGTGTACAATGAATGGTTATCACCTGTTTCTGATGGGATTTGCTGCCTACATCCTGCTGCTCGTGGCCATAGGGCTGCACTTTGTGAGAAGACAGAGGGACATGGTGGATTTCTGGATAGCGGGCAGGCAGGTCGGCTGGCTCAACGTGGGCTTTTCTGCAGCGGCCTCATGGCTCACCGCTGGGGCGATGCTGTTCGTCACTGGGCTGTTTGTGATACGCGGCGTGGGCTCGATGTGGCTCTTCGTGGTGCCCAATGTGCTCGCCCTCATCGTGATTGCCCTTCTCACCGGACGCATCAAGCGCCTTCCCACCATCACCCAGCCAGAGCTGCTGGAGATGCGCTACTCCCCCCTGCTCAGAGCTCCCATTGCCGTCTTTATAGCCATGATGATGGTGATGTTTGCAGTCGCCGACTTCAAGGGCTTCTCATACGTGCTCTCAGTGTTCTATGGCGTGCCCGAGGTATATGCAGTCCTCCTAATGGCGGTGGGCGTTGCGATATACACGTCCCTCGGCGGCTTTAGAGCAGTGGTATGGACTGATGCCATCCAGTTCGTTCTACTCGCACTTCTTGCCCTCGTGGTCGCCCTGTTTGCGTGGAATGTGGCTCCCCACCCCATCCCAATGGCAACCATTGAAGAGAAATGGTGGAATCCCCTCTCGCTTGGCAGTGTGAGTGCCATCATCATAATGCTCATCGCCCTGCTGCCCGGGTGGATTACAGAGCAGGACACATGGCAGAAGGTATGGGCTGCGAGAGATGTGAAGGAAGCAAGAAGGGGAATGCTTTTTGGCGCGCTCCTCATGGGGCTGGTGTTCATGAGCCTGTTCATCACCGCCATGGCATTCAGGATGCTGTATCCCGTGCCAGCGAGCGAGCCAGAGAGTGAGAGGCTCTACCTGCAGTTCATCCTCACCAGCACACCCCCATGGTTGCTCCCTCTGTTCGCCCTCGGGTTTGCAGCAGCAGCCATGTCGTGCACAGACACCTTTGCCACCTCTGGAGCATCGTGCATCTCGAGGGACGTGTACCAGCGATTCATGCACCCAGATGCCCCCATGTCGAGGATGCAGATGATAAACCGCATAGTCGTGGTGGGCATAGTGGCGTGTGCTGCCATAATCTCGCTCTTTGTGGACAGTATATTCGACGCCATCGTGATGGGTACGGTAATCGGCTCTGCCTCTGTGTTCTTCCCCCTGCTCGGTGGTATATACTGGAAGCGCGCCACAAAATGGGGTGGATTCTTTGCAATGGTGCTGGGTGGTAGCACGCAGGTGGCGCTGCTGCTGCTCGAAGCTCTCATGGGGATACCGCTTGAAAGCATAAACCCCCTGCTCGTGGAGCATGGGGTGCTGCTCTCACTCGGTGTGAGCATGCTCTCGTTCGTGGGCATCTCGCTGGCAACGAGTCCAACGAGTGCGATAAACCTCGCTCCCTTCTTTGAGGATGTGGCAAGGAGGCTGTCTGGCGCGCAGCACGTGCTGGTCTCTGAGGACGAGTACAAGGCATTTCTCACCATGCTCGAGGAGAAGAGGCTGGGAGACGTGGTGTACATGCATTACTCCCTGCACCTTCCAGAGCCCATAGACTGGGGCGCCCTCGTCTCCCGTCTGGTGCTCAAGGCAGGGTGGATCGCCCCCACGGGCGAGGATACGGTGTACCGTCTCAGTGGCGATGACCTGCTCTCCAGCATACAGGCGGTCAGGGGAAGGGAAAACGAGATATGGCTTTCTGTGGAGTACCCCGTGCACTCCACGCGTGATTACAGGAGAGAGATGTTCAGCGCCATCCAGGACATCAGGAGCACTCTTGGGATGAGGGGAAAGGGCGTCGAATAGACGCTACACATACCCCCTGGATGAGGGGGCTTCTCTCCCCTCACCACTGAGCTTGGTGGCAGCGTACTCGTGGATGAACACCGCCATGTTGAGCAGCCTCGTAAAGCACCTCATGAACTCTGTCTTCGTGAGACCATCCTCATACAGCTCGTATCCCACCGCAAACCTCACGTTTCCCCCCTCCTTCAAATCTGACATGTACACACACTCTGGAAATCTCGAGCACAGCTCCATCCTCAGGGTTCCCACGGGCTCTGTTCCCCCCTCCTCAAACAACTGATACATATGCTGGGGCATGCTCAACAGCTTACCGAAGCTGGCACGTGAGTGGATTAATGGGGTGTGGCTAAGCCACACCCCTTAATGCGCTATTTTGCCGGCTTTTGTAAAAAGCCGACGTGAGTGGATTATGAGGGGATGGCTGTGCCATCCCCCTTAATGCGCTGTTTTGCTGGCTTTTGTAAAAAGCCATCGAGAGGTAGAGCGTTATCTTATCTGGTCTCCCCTTCTCCTGAACGATTGTGAACTGCACACCGCTCATGTGGACGATGCCCATGCTGAGCTCGAGCTTTGGGTCATCGTGCACCACCACCCCCAGCCCCTCCTCGCCAAGCCACCGCTCGAGCCTCTCTCTGACTGACTGCATCTACTTCCCCGTGGTCTTTAAACTCCCCTCTATCTCGCTCAGCAGGGAGTCCACGTTCTTCATCGCCACTGCATACCCCTCGAGGTCCCCCCTCTCCAGCTTCTCTCTGGCAACATCGTATGCCGCGATGAGCTCTGCGAGCAGCTGGTCGAGGGTGGGCTTGCCGCTCTCCCGTGGAGCGACGGTGACGTTTTCAGCCCCGATTGCCGCCTTCACAGCCTCCTCGAGGGTATCCTCGAACGCCACCCGGTCTCCATATACCGCGATGACCTTCTTCAGCTCTGGCAGGCTTCCCTGCTCAGCAGCTATATAGAGGGGCTCTATGTATATAATGGTGCCATTGATGGGTATCACCAGCAGGTTGCCCCTTATCACGCTGGAGCCCACCTGCCCCCACAGTGTTATGCTCTTGGATATCTCCTCATCTTGGTCTATCCTTGCCTCCACCTGAAACGGTCCGTAGATCAGCCTGTCCTTCGAGAACTTGTAGAGAATGAGCTGCCCGTACCTGGGCGGGTCCTGATTCACTGCCATCCACGCAATCATGTTGTCCTTATTCACGGGCGTGAAGGGCATCATGAGAACAAAGTCCACGGACTTGTAGCCCGGTAGCTGAAGTATCAGGTTGTATGGCTCCACCTCCATCACATTCTGCTCATACTTCTCCTTGGGTATCTGCCACCTGTCTTCCTTGTTGTAGAACACCACGGGGTCCTTCATGTGATATATTCTGTACACGTTGAGCTGGACACGGAACAGCTCCTCAGAGTACCGCAGATGGGCCCTGTATGAGGCGGGCATCTCGGCGTACGGCCTGAACACCCCGGGATATATCCTCATGTACGTCTTGAGGATTGGGTCCTCGTTCATCACGTAAAACTCCACAGTGCCATTATAGGCGTCCACTATCGCCTTCACGCTGTCCCTGATGTAGTTGAAGCCCCCAGAGGGCTCTGAGTATGGGTAGCGGTCGGAGTGCACGAACATGTGCACCATCCACTTCACCCTGCCCTCGTCATCCAAAAACACGTGGGGGTTGGGGTCGGTGTAGAGATATGGAGCGATGTGCTGGGTGCGCTCTATCACGTTTCTCCTGATGTGAAGCCTTGAGCCATCGGTGATGTAGTTGGATGTGAGCAGCTTGAGCTGGCCAAGATAGATGGTGGCTGCGAGCCTATTCAGCCCGCTAAGCTGTATGCCACCCGTTCCCTTATATGTGGTCTGAACATTGGAGTCGCCGAGCGGATAGTCGAACTCCTCCCTCAGGGTGTTGGTGATGATGTAGTCGTTGGTAACCTCCCCATAGTAAATTCTGGGCTGGCTCACATTGAGCCCCATGGTGCTCACCGGAGGGATGTCCTTGATGTAGAACACGGGCCCACCCTCTGGGGCCACTTCGGTCACGGGCGACATCACCACACCAAACCCATGAGTGAATATGAGGTGGCGGTTGAGCCACGTGGCTGTGCCTATCTGGGAGGTGTACATCTCCCTTGCCCCAATCCACACCTGTGTATATTTGCCATTCACGTAGTACCTGTCCACATCGAGCGAGTTGAATCCATAGTATGTGCGTATTGCCTGCTTTTGTCGGTACACGGCTGTGAGGGGACGGTAATCCCACAGCCTCGCATTGCGTATCGAGGGCGAGCTTATGCTCTCTGGGGTGAGGGTGTCTGAGACGTTGTACTGCTGCTCCACTATGTGGGTGAGCCCATATGCCTCGTTGGTCATCTCTATGTTGTGCTCTATGTACTGCTCCTCCAGCGTGAGCTCATTGGGAGACACCTGATACGCCTGCACTATCCCAGACACCACGCCGCCCACTATGAGTATTCCCAAAATCACAGCCACCGTGATGCCCACTATCGAGAGGGTGCCCTTATGGGTAAAGCCCCCCTCCTCACCCCCTGGTGCCCTGTACCACAGCACTGCTATGCCGCTGACCACCAGCACCAAGGAGATTAGCACGGGAATGTACTGGTTCACGTGCACATCCACAAACCCTGCCCCATACACCACTCCTGTGGAGCTGTACAGTATGTCGTATCTGGCAAGATACACCCTGAACGCCAGCACCACCATGAAAAGGAAATAGCCCACCTTGAAGAATGAGGGGACCATGGAGGCATCCAAAATCAGCCGCCTGTTCGTGATGAGCAGCACGAGGGCCGAGCCCAGAAGGGAGAAAAAAAGCAGCATGAGGACAAAGTTGAAGACTATACTCAGGAAGGGAAATGTGAAGACGTAGAGTGAAAGGTCATGATTGAATATGGGGTCGCTCACCCCGAAGGGCTCCTGATATAAAAACCTGAGCACTGTGTCCCAGTTGCCCATCATGGAAAGGGCGAACAGGAAGGAGAGCAAGAGCGCACCCCCCAGCAGGAGGGGCTTCATCCTCTCCAGCACCACCTTGACCTCCGCAACGCCCTCCTCTGGAAATCCAAAGAGCCCTTCGATTGCGGGATTTGCCCACTTTGTGGTGGCAAGCACCCTTTTCCTCGAGAGCACCCAGAAGGCGTACATCACTCCCAAGGAAAGGGCAAAGGATGCTAAGAAGAGCAGCGCCTTTGCATACAGCCTCACGAAGAACACCTGTGCATACCCGAGGGAGCGAAACCACTCGTAATCTATTAGCAGACCGCTGAGATACGGTATGCCCACGATTAATGCCAAGAATAGGATGGCTGCGCCTGTAAGTTTCAAATGACCACTGCTCATGCTCATCCCTCATCACACCCTCAATGAAGATTCTCTCTTAATACTATTTAAACTTTGGATTGGGCACATATTGGCGTGAGCACCAACCCTATATGTAGAGGTGCTGAAGGTTTCATCATGCGCTGCGATGTGGTCATTGTGAGGTATGGGGAGGTGGGCATCAAGCGCCAGCGGGCAAGGAGCAGATATGAGCGCACACTGGTGCGCAATATCGAGGCGAGGCTCACGCATCTTGGCATACCCTATGAGCGCATTGTGCGCGAGTGGGGAAGGCTGTTCATAATCACCAAGGACGAGAGGGCGGCGGCAGAGGCTGCCAACGTGTTTGGTGTGGTCTCTGCGAGCCCTGCGGCACGATGCGCTCCAGTGCTCGACGAGGTGGCAGAAGTGGCAGCGAGCGTGGCTGCCGAGCATCTCAAAGAGGGAGATAGCTTTGCCATCAGAGCAAGGCGAGCTGGTGAGCACCCCTTCACATCTCAGGAGGTGGCAGTGGTGTGTGGCGATGCCGTGCGCGAGAGGGTGAAGGGGGTACACGTTGACCTCAATAGTCCAGACGTTGAGGTGTTCGTGGAGGTAAGACAGGGGGCAGCCTATGTGTACACCCACATCGCAAGGGGTGTGGGTGGGCTTCCCATTGGCACGCAAGGAAAAATGGTGGGGCTGGTCTCAGGGGGCATAGACTCGCCAGTGGCGTGCTGGCTCATGATGAAAAGGGGATGTGAGCTCGTGGGGCTCTACATCGACCTCTCTCCCTATGCAGACGTGAGAACAAAAGAGAGAGCCATGGATACCCTCAGACGGCTTTCTGAGTGGTGTGTGGGCCACCCCATACGGGTGTACGAGGTACCAGTGGGGCGCATAATGGAGCAGATTAAAAAAACGCTTCCGCCGGGAATGACATGCGTGCTCTGTAAGCGAATGATGTACAGAATAGCGGCATGCGTAATGAGGAGAGAGGGAGCACTTGGCATCATCACGGGAAGCTCCCTTGGCCAGGTGGCATCTCAGACTGCGATGAACATGACAGCCGAGGTACATGGGATGGGAGTTCCCATATACCATCCCCTCATAGCAATGGACAAGACCGAGAGCATAGCACTCGCCAGGCAGATAGGCACCTACTCCATATCCACTGAGCCTGTCGGGGGATGCACGGCCGTGCCAGCCCACCCGAGAGTGAGTGTGAAGCCAGATGAGGTCACTGAGGCCGAGCGAAAAATAGGCCTACAGGAACTCGTGGAGATGTGCATGCAGGAGGCAACAGTGCACACCCTTGACCCCCGCAATCAGTAGGTGTCGTAGTTCATGTCCACGGTCTCTATCTTGAACAGCACTCCCATCCCCTGCAGACTGCTCTTCACCTTGTCGGCAAGGGAGAGCACATCATCCACACTGACGTTTGATTCGCCCCAATCGTACACATAGTCATAGTTGCCCGTAAGCGGCTTGAAGCCGAGAGATACGAGTGTTCTCGTGACCTCAGAGGGGTTTCCACCATCGCTCGAAAACCACACCAAGAGATAGCTCTTCATGGACACTCCTCGTTTCTGGGTGTGCTGCTTACTGTGTAAGCAGCAGTTGATTACAGAGTAATCAACTCTCCACTACTTCATACTATAAATCTCCATCGCTTCAGATGTCCAGCTCATCGGCCTCATCGAATTCGAGGTCGAACAGGTCATACTCGCCTTCCTCGATTTCTCCTCCAAACTCGCTGAACTGCTCTTCCTTTGTCTCTTCTACCGCGGGAGGCACCTCTTTTTCGGATGGCTCTATGGCCGAAAGGGTGGAGAGGGCATCGTACACCACCTTGGCATAATACACCACATCGGTGTGATAGTGCTCGAGTGCCCGCTGGGCCGTCTCTGTGGAGCGCTCTCTTATCGCCTCGAGCCTGTCCAGCGTTTGCACCGCAGTTTCCAGCACCCATCTGTTTCTAACGTCCTCATCCACCTCTGATATGAACTCTGGCCTGATGGACGTTCTCGTATCCCCTCCCTCGGCAGTGTACGTGCTCACCTTGCCCACCACAGCTATGAAGGTGGGCGGCTCTATCTCGGCCAGCGAGTGCATTGCCTCTGGCTGATACTGCCCTGCGTATATCGAGAACACGCCAGTGGGATCCACCACCCTCCCCCTCCAGTACTCCACCTCAACACCAATGTCCTCCTTCTCCGTGAGCACGCCCACTATGAACAGCCTGTTGACCTCGGCACCTGTGGGGGTGAGCACATAGTTGGGCGAGTATTTGTCATCCCCCCTCTTATATGAGAGGTCGGACTCGTTGAACTCCTGTGCAAACACCCTTCTCGAGACCTCCCTCATGATGCCCATTGCCATCATCTCGCCTCCATCAGCTGCATTGCCCTCGCCCTCACATCCTCTATTTCCTCACCCTCTATCGGAGGAAGGGGCTCCACCTCATCGACGAGCAGGTACTGACCCACGACGTTTCCCCTGACCTTGAAGTACCTGCCGAGCACCCTCTTGGCAATCTCGCCCTTCACGACCTCCATATCAAATTCCCTCTTTGCCATCTCCTTTGCATCCTCGAGAGTGATGCCCGTGGTGATTTCTGTCAGCTCCCTGTTGAACAGCACGTCCTGTGTGCGCACGCCATCGTCGAGTACCGCCTTGATTCTAAGGTCGTATACCCCCTCCACCTTTCCATGCTCGTTGCACGTGTTCTTTATCAGCGCCCTCTTGCACTCTGGACATCGCTTGATGAGTCCAGAGCCCTGCTGCACTGCCACAATTGCGCCCACCATGGTGTTCTGCTGGGATGCCACCTCTATGTCTTCATCGAGGGGGATTATTTCGGAGTTTTTGTTGAGTTTTATGCTGTACTGTCCCTGCCACACATCGGTGACCACATTCTTGAACAGGTACACACCATCCAGCCTCACATCGGGAAGGCCCGCACTCGTCCACTTGACGAACCTGACCACCCCGGAGGAGTCTCCTATGAGCCCGACCTGTGATACCGCCTCGCTCTTGTTATCCCACAGCTGCACCACCTTTCCCTTGACGTTCACCCATCTTCCCGGAGCGTCGATGTCCTTTATGTGCTCGAGAGTCTGGGTTTCGGCACTCATGAGCTGCGTTCGTGGTATCTTGTGCTCCTTGAGAAAGTAGTTCACCACGCTTCTTTTTGCTTCCTGCTCTGGAACGTGAAACTTCTCTATGAGCAGCTTCAGTCGCTCCTCGATTTCGCCTATATCTATGTCCACTCCCGCCTCTTTAAAAACAGACTGGATCTCTTCTGCCATCTTTCTCATCCAGATCATCTCTGATGCTTTCAGGGTGCGTTGATGTATCGAGCACCCATGAGTTATGTGAGAGATGAGAATAAAAATGTTCGCTCACGTCTTAAGCACGTGAGAGAGCACCTGCTCAACACCCATCGCTATGCCGTCCACCTCTATCCCACCCCTTCCTTTCACACCATCGCCCACGAGGTACAGCCCATCGAATGGAGTGAAGGGAGAGACGTCGAGCCCTGAGCGGCAGCGGTTGACGGGCCACCCATCGCTGTAGCTCTGTGCCATGAGCAGCCTTGGTCTCGCATGGGGAAACATCTGCCTCACATCCTGCACCCCAAGCCTAATCTCAGACCTTACATCCGAGGAGAGCACGCGCTGATGACTCATCAAAAGATGCATCCCCTCTGGCGCCAGCGAGGGGTCGGCATGGGACACCTCCACAACACCACACACCCTTTTCGCATATGGTGTGAACACGATGGCATGATGGCCAAGCAGGGGCTCTCGTGAGGCGAATGAGAGCTTGATTCCACTCGATGGGGTGCACCTTTCCACCTGCTTTGCATACCACTGAGGAACGGCACAGCTCAGCATGGAGAGGGTGTGGGTGGGCCCTGCATTGCTCACCACAATATCTGCGTTGTGGGTACCATCAGGGCTTGCACACCCCACGACCCTCCCATCCTCCACGAGTATCTCCTTCACCTCCACCCCCTTGCTCACCCTTCCTCCCTCTTCTTCTATGACCTCCACCAGCCCATCGATTATAGCACCGCACCCACCCCTGACGAGGGCGGGCATGCCAAACCTCCGTATATTCTGAAGCACTGCGACCATCTCTGCTGCCGACACCTCATCACACCCAAGGGAGAGCGCCCATCCGCAAAAGCTGTCAGATACCCTGAGCAGGTAATCGTCCCGTATGCGGGGATAAAACCACTCTCTGAAGGTGCGCTGTGATGGTGGTCTCAGCATTGCGAGCAGCGAGAGTATGCCAAGCTTCACCCTGTTCACAGTGCTAAGACGCTTTGCAAAGTCCACAAATGGAATGTGTGTGCCATCCTCCAGCCGAAGAAGGGCGGGTGGATCCTCATACACCATCTCCGTGGGCACCCCAAGCCGGCGCAAAAGCATTCCAAGAGGGCCCGTCGCCCCGTGGGGCACCATGTGTAGCGCCCCAGTGGACAGAGTGTATCCCATGTAGGGAAGGTTGGCAAACCTCCCCCCAACCCTCGGAAGCCTCTCGAGCACGTGCACGTCCACCCCCTCCCTCGCGAGTCCGGCTGCCGTGAGCAGCCCGCCAAGCCCAGCCCCGATGACCACCGCCCTCAAGTTATCCCTCCACCCGTATCGCCTGCACAGGACAGTACCGCACACACAGCCCACATTGTGTGCATCCCTTCCCCACCACGGCTCTGCCGCACACCCTTATTGCATGCACTGGACAGAATGCCGCACACTCACCACACCCCACGCACCTCTCCGAGACCACGGGCATGCCCCATCCAATGGGCACTGCACAAAAATATAATTTACGGCAGCACAAGGTTTAATAGAGATTAGTTAAGAGATATGCTTGGGGCATAATGAGCGAACTTTTGATGGAAGTAAAGGGTGTGTATGCCACTGATAACGGACCATTTGTGGCTTTGGTAACCGATGAGGAGGGCTATCGGGACTTCATTCTTCCGATATTCATAGACGAGGCTCAGGCTCACTTCATCTCAATTGCCCTGGAGGGCAGAACGATGCCAAGGCCCCTGACCCACGACCTGATGGTCTCCATCATCAATGAGATGGGTGGAGCGGTGGACAGGGTGGTGATAGACCACCTCGATAACAACGTGTTTTATGCGAGACTCTACATCGAGGAGTACTTTGGAGAGGAGAGGAGAGAGGTCTGTGTGGATGCCAGACCGAGTGATTGCATTGCGCTATGCATAAGGGCTGGAGCCCCCATATACGTCAGCAAGGAGGTCATGGAGAAGGCTGCTGTGAAGATAGGCGGCGAGAACACCACATAGCAGTTTTCGAAAAGCTCTTAAGGATGGCATGGTGTAGAGGGTCGTAGCAGCACTGTGAGTTGGAGGAATCTCCATCACGAACTCAAAGACAGCAGACATCCAAGAAGATGTAAAGGAAAGGGGCGAGCCTGACCTCGAGCCAGAGTACCTCGTGCTGGGAGGAGGGACGATGGGTTTTGCGATTGCCAAGGCCCTCTCAGAGCGAGGGAAGGTGCTCATCATAGACAATGATTCCACCAAGGTGAACACGTTCGTCGAGCAGGACCTGGATGCGCTGTTTGGCGACTTCACCGACGAGAGCATTCTGAAGGGGATGAGGCTCGGGAAGCTCAGGGCGGTGCTCATCACAACATCACAGGGCGCAGTGAACAAAAAGGCCCTGTCTATCGTGAAAAAGCTTGTCCCCCACGCGTACGTTATATGCAGAGCAGAGAGCCTCCAGCAGAGAGAAGCGCTTGAGAACATGGGAGCCGACCTCGTTCTCGTGCCCCACCTGGAGATTGCCAAGGTGGTAAGGCACACCATCGAAAAGGAGGAGGTGCACACAAGGGCAAAGCTGCTTCTCGACGTGCTCATGAGGGCACACGGTAAAAGACTGGGCATCATCGTGCACGACAATCCAGACCCAGACGCAATAAGCAGTGCACTCGCCCTGCAGGAGATGGCAGCCCTCATGAATGTGGAGTCCACCATCCTATACCATGGGGAGATAGGACATCAGGAGAACAAGGCACTCGTCAACCTGCTTGGCATCGAACTCGAGAAGGTGGAGGAGCACGAGCTTGCGGAGTTTTCCATGCTGGCATTGGTGGATTGCACTAAGCCGGGTGTGAACAACGTGGTGCCCGAGGATGCCCACGTGTCCATCGTAATCGACCACCACCCGCATGAGGGTGAGGTGCATGCCGAGTTCGTGGATATAAGACCCGAGCTTGGAGCCACCGCCACCATAATGGCAGAGTACTTCACAGAGCTTGGACTTCCCCTCGATGAAAAGCTCGCCACAGCCCTGTTATACGGCATCCGCACTGATACGAAGGGCTTCACAAAACAGATAACTCCCCAGGACTTCATGGCTGCAGCCCACCTATACCCCTATGCAGACCACGAGATTCTCTCCCAGATAGAGAACCCCTCCATCTCCACCGAGACACTGGATGCCATTGCCATTGCCATATTCAACAAAAAGATCAGGGGCAGCTATCTGATCTCGAACGTTGGAGTAATAAAGGACAGGGATGTGATTCCTCAAGCTGCCGAGAACCTGCTGAGGCTAGAGGGGATACTGACAGTGCTGGTGTTCGGAATCACGGATGACATGATATACATCTCATCGAGGACAAAGGACATCAGGCTCAACCTCGGCGAGGTGATGAGGCGGGCTTATGGTAAGAATGCGGGGGGGCACTCCACCGCTGCTGGAGCACAGATACCCCTTGGTCTTTTCAAGGACATCAAGGAGAAAGACAGGCTAATCAAGCTCGTGGACGAGGTAATCACGCGCAAGTTCTTAGAGGCCGTGGGGTTAGAGGAAAAGCCTCAGCCCATCCCAGCCAATGGCAAGGAGGGGGTCCCCTCAGAGGCTGAGTCAAATCAGCTTAACGAAGCTGGCACGTGAGTGGATTAATGGGGTGTGGCTAAGCCACACCCCTTAATGCGCTATTTTGCCGGCTTTTGTAAAAAGCCGACGTGAGTGGATTAATGGAGGATGGCTGTGCCATCCCCCTTAATGCGCTGTTTTGCTGGCTTTTGTAAAAAGCCACTATACGCCCACGGCATTGATGAGCGAGATGAGTTCGCACAGCTGCTCCCTCTCGAAGGCAAGCACCTCCTCCTTTGTCATGGAAATACTCATCTCCCCATCGAGGGTGAGCTTGTCGGGACCCCGGCGGATGAGCCTGTCCACGCCATCGGCACACAGCATCCTCTTAAGCTCTGCGTCGTGCACGAGAACCCTCCCGGGCACGATTACAGTCTCCTTCAGCTCTGAGAGGTTCACTCTCGCTAAGTCCCTCGCCGTGATGAGGTCGGCGATGTCCACATCCACCCCCACCACATTCACCTCTTCTGCGCCGAGCAGCTCGAAAAGTGCTGCGAGCATGGGTCGTGCCACCCTGCCAGTGATGAGGGTCGCCCCCTTCCTCACCTTGGGGAGGCTTCTCAACATCTCCTCGTCCTCGAGGATTGAGAAGGGGGAGCCCACCTGCGCATCGAGCAGGGGGGTGCCCACCACCCTGAAGGAAAACTGCCTCGCCACATCCAGCACGATGTCCCTGAACTGCTCCACTGTGTGGGGAATGATGCCGGGCAGGATTGGAGCGTTGTTGAGTATGAGCCCCTGAGAGGGTTCGTTTGCAAATCGCATCAGGATGAGCCCTGCAACGCCCATCTCCTCAAGACGCTCACACGTGCGATACAGCTCTGCCCCATCGTTCACGCCGGGTATGAGCACCGATGCGGCATACACATCACATGACTGAGAGAACCTCTCGAGGCACTCGATAGATGCACTGGGACTCTGGTCCCCCATCCATCTCTTCCGAAGTGCTGGCTCTGTGGAGAACACTGTGAACGAGACCTCGCTCACACCATGACTGATGAGCCTCTCTGCACAAGAGACATCATCAAATCCCTTGCCGCTGGTGTAGCCAAGGTGAATGGGTATATCAAGCTCCCCCATCAGCTCTGTGAGGGTGAAAAGCGCGGGATAGCAGCTCAAATCTCCGCCTCCGCTGATTGTGAACTTTTCCACCGATGGGGCTGTCCGAAGGGTGCGGTTCACCTCAGATACCACCATCTCCAGTGGCTTGAAAGAGGGATAGCGCTCGATGATGCTGCTCTCACAGTATGCACACCCTTTCTTGAAGGGCAGACAGTGCCTACACCCAAAGGGCTCGGTGAGCTTTGCTCCCTTGAAGTAGCAGTATGCACAAAAGCCCCGACAGTCGTGCCCAGGACGACCTCCCACATCGGCCAGGATGTTCATGCAGTGCTCAGCATCCTGCTCAACCTATTTAAGATGTAGTATGGGGGGAAACGGAGGACTTTATAACGGAGGACTTTATATAAGTGGGGCTCGAAGTTGAGCCCGATGCTCTCGTGCACCCTGACGAAACTTCAGCTCAAAAACCCCCTCATCCTCGCCTCGGGAATCATGGGCAGCTCGGCATCTGCCCTGCTGCGCATGGCGAGGGCTGGAGCTGGCGCAGTGGTAACAAAGTCGCTGGGCCTTTTGCCAAGGGAGGGATATCCCAACCCCACGGTGATAGAGGTGGAGGGTGGGCTGCTCAATGCCATGGGACTCCCCAATCCCTCGGCAGAGGCGTTTGCAGAGGATGTGGAGAGGGTGAAGCAAGAGGGGGTCGTGGTGATAGCCTCGATATTCGGCTCTACCCCCGAGGAGTTCGCGCTTGCGGCCAGCGTGCTCTCTCCTCACGCATTCGAGCTCAACCTCAGCTGCCCACATGCGGAAGGGTATGGGGCAGACATAGGAGCCGACCCCAAGGCGGTAAGGGAGGTTGTGTGTGCCGTGAAGGACGTGGTGGACGTGCCCGTGTGGGCAAAGCTGACGCCCAATGTTTCCAGCATATCTGCCATAGGGCTGGCCGCGCAGGAGGGGGGTGCCGATGCGGTGGTGGCAATCAACACGCTCAAGGCGATGGCAATCGACATACACTCTGGACATCCCATTCTCGCAAACAGGTTTGGGGGGCTATCGGGGGCTGCCATAAAGCCCGTGGGGGTGCGGTGCGTGTATGAACTCTACGAGGTGCTGGACATACCCATAATTGGCGTTGGGGGGGTAAATGAGTGGCAGGACGTGGTGGAGTACATGATGGCCGGAGCGCGTGCCGTGCAGATAGGCTCTGCGGTGGTGAGGGATGCCGAGGTGTTCTCCCACATCGCCACAGGGCTCGAGCAGTTCCTCAAAGAAAGGGGCTTGACCCTCGAGGACATAACAGGGCTCGCCCACAGGGTATAGAGATGTCCCGACCGGGAATCGAACCCGGGTCAAGGGCTCCGCAGGCCCTCAGGATATCCGCTACCCCATCGGGACACTTGTGGGTTAAAATCGCTTGCAACATATCGTTTTGGCTTTGCATAACTTTATGCAATCCTCCCTTACCGTTCCACTATTTAGGGGTTTTGGAGAAGTGTTGATTGACAAATCAACAGCCTATTTTGGCTTATACTCTATGACCCTTAAGATGGGGCACATTGTAAAAATCACTGTCAGAGGTTATTATCCACTGTCAGAGGTTTATCCAGCTGTCAGAGGTCATTATCCAGCCATCATGCCATAATGTTAGAGCTGCGATGAGCTCATCAAACTCTTAAAATTTCAATGGGCTTGAGAAGCTCCCTAATGCGTCCTCTAACTCCTTCATCTTCTGGATGACTTCATCTGTCCCCCTCAAGACATCCACCAGAAATGATGTGTCCATCACTGGCATGAGGTTCACTCCTCCTTCTTGCCCATCCTGTGAGGCTCCAAGCCAGCCTCTATGGCATCTGCAAGCTCTGGGTTGGGCTCAAGTGCTGCAAGTATCTCCTTGATGTTCCTTCTCTTGGGATAATACTTGAGTATCACATCAGAGAAGCTCTCCTTTCCTGTCTTAAGGCTCTTCAGCCTCTCATATGCTTCCTCACAGATGCTGATGGTCTTTGTTGCCATGCTCCACAGTGTGTATGTATGTGTATTTTAGGGTTTGGGGGCAGTGTTTATGGTTAGCACAAAAAGATGGGGGGAACTCTGCAGGCCCTCAGGATACTATCCCATCGGCTCATTGGCGTATGTGCCTGCAACAAAGGCAACAATGTTGTAGCAATTGTATAGAGGTGAAAAAAGGTGGGAGACTTACTCGAAGTCTCCCGTGCCGCCCTCTCCACCTATGTCGGGCGTGCCGCCCTCGCCGCCTTCCTTCTCCTTGCTGGCGGCAATCACATCGTCTATCCTCAGCACCATCACGGCAGTCTCTGCTGCCGAGGAGATGGCCTGGGTCTTGACCTTCAGGGGCTCGATTACGCCCTTCTCCCACATGTCCACGACCTCGCCCGTGAACACGTCCAGCCCTGCATTGACCTTACCATCCTCATGGGCACTTCTGAGCTCAACCAGCTTGTCGATTGGGTCAAGCCCTGCGTTCTCCGCGAGCATCCTCGGAATGATCTCCAACGAGTCGGCAAATGCCTGCACTGCGAGCTGCTCCCTGCCCTTCAGGGTGTTGGCGTACTCCCTGAGTCTGAGAGCCAGCTCTATCTCGGGCGCGCCACCGCCAGCCACGAGCTTCTCGGTCTCGACGGCTGCCTCGACCACCCTGAGGGCGTCGGTGAGTGCTCTCTCGACCTCATCGACCACGTGCTCTGTGCCTCCCCTCACGAGGATGGACACAGACTTGGGGTTCTTGCAGCCAGTCACGAAGATCATGTCCTCGGTGCCCACCTTCCTCTCCTCTACCAGCTCTGCTTCTCCGAGGTCCTCGGGCTTGATGTCATCGAGGCTCGTGATGATCTTGCCACCCGTCGCTCTGGAGAGCTTCTCGATGTCGCTCTTCCTCACTCTTCGGACGGCAAGCACCTTAGCCTTGGAGAGGAAGTGCTGAGCCATGTCGTCGATGCCCTTCTGGCAGAACACCACATTGGCGCCCACATCTACAATCTTCTGCACCATGTCCTTGAGCATCTTCTCCTCTTGGTCGAGGAACTGCTGGAGCTGGTCTGGAGAGGTGATTTGAATCTCGGCGTCCACCTCGGTGTCCTTGAGCTCGATGGCACACGACAGCAGGGCAATCTTGGCATTCGATACCTTCTTGGGCATGTTGGCGTGCACTCTTTCCTTGTCGATGATCATGCCGTTGACCATCGTGGTGTCCTCGATGCTGCCGCCCACCTTCTTCTCGACCTTGATGTTGTCGATGTCCACGTCCTTCTTGCCATTGCTCTCCTCGACCACGGCCCTCACGGCGTCCACACATATCTTGGCAAGCTTGTCCCTTGCACTCTCTGCACCCTTTCCGGTCATGGCGGTGACGGCAAGCTTGGTCAGCACCTCCTCATCGTCGGCAGACACTGGGGTGGCAAACTCATTGAGAATCTCCTCTGCCTTCTTGGAGGCAAGCCTGTATCCAGATGCGATGATGGTGGGGTGAACATCCTGCTCGAGCAAGTCCTCGGCCTTCTCCAGCAGCTCTCCAGCCAGCACGGCGGCAGTGGTCGTGCCATCGCCCACCTCATCGTCCTGTGTCTTGGCGACCTCCACCACCATCTTGGCGGCGGGGTGCTCGATGTCCATCTCCTTGAGGATGGTCACACCATCGTTGGTGATTACGATGTCGCCCAAGGGGTCCACGAGCATCTTGTCCATACCCTTTGGACCAAGGGTGGTCTTCACGGCATTGGCAACTGCCTTGGCCGCCATGATGTTGTTATACTGGGCATCCCTGCCCCTCGTTCTCTGCGTTCCCTCCTTCAGAATGAATATAGGCTGTCCCATGTACTGTGCCATTTTTTATCCCTCCAATGACTTTGAAGCGGTTTATGGGATGTTTGTCCTTCTATAAAAAGTTTGCTGTTGGGTGTGCCATCCATTGAGGCATCTCAATGAGCTACACCACCACACCAACCACCATGGAGCAAAACACTGCACCCAGCGTAATGCTCGCAAGCCTGTACATTCCTCTTGCCTCCTCCCTCGATGGAGAGAGGGCAAACCTCACAGAGCGGTAAAGCAGATACGACGTAATCAGCACCGAGGTCAGAAGATAGGCGTAGCCAAGGGGGAGCAGCAAGAACACCACTCCCACGAGCACCAGCATGGTGGAGACACCAATCACGATCATCCACGATGTCCTCTCCATCCCCACAACGAGGGGAAGCATGGGCACCCCAGACAGGCGGTAATCCTCCTCAAAGTACATGGATAGGTACCAGATGTGGGCGGGAATCCATACCAGCACTATGAGGGAGAGCACAATTCCAGCAGGCTCAACAGCCCCACGGGCAGCAGTCCAGCCGGCAAGCGAGGGCATCGCCCCAGCCACGCCTCCAAGCACAATCGAATAGGGGCTCTTGCGCTTTAGAATCACGGTGTACACGAGGATGTCGAAGAGCAGCCCGAGGGCGAGCACGGCTGCAAGAGAGATGCTGAGCATCAGCCCAAAAAACATGCCAGCTGCAAACAGGGCAGAGCCGTACAGGGCACATGCCCATGGGGCAAGCCTGCCAGACGGCAGGGGTCTGTTTTTCGTTCTGGGCATTAGCACATCGATGTCCATGTCCAGCCACATGTTGAGAGCCGTGGTGCCCGCAACCGCCAGCAGCACCGCCAGCATGCTCAGAACAAAATGGGCTGCACTGATGTTGTGTTCGGCGGCAACGAAATACGCCACCGCACAGGTGATCATCAGCAGGGTGGTCTGCTTGGGCTTTATTAGCTCTATAAAGGGGGCGAGCCTCGACATTGCGTTCTGGCTTTTTCTGGCACATACTTCAACGTTTCGAAAACTGGGCACCCTCAAGTTGCAATGATTCAAACGGGGAGGTACCATTCACATCCCAATGGCTTTCTGCCCCCTCTACTGATTTTTCAGCTCCCAATATCATTTAAATAGCGATGGGGGCTCCAAACATTGTTAAGAGTAAAAATGATGTGTGAATCGGTGTGAACTAGCTTTGATGTTAGTCTGTGCAGGATGGACAAAAAGAGCCATAAAACCAACTCTCTTTTCCTGAGGGTGTGGATTTCAATCCACAATCCCAATGCGCCAGTCGGGATTCGAACCCGAGTTTAGGCGTTGGCAACGCCTAGTGATAACCGCTACACTACTGGCGCGCACGTATCCCCACTATCACACAGGTATATAGATTTTTCCTCAGAATCGGCCAAGGAGCCTTGAGAGCAGCGTTCCCCTTGTTGGGCACTCATCCTTAAGAGGACATCTTGCACATGCCCTGTAGTTGGGCTTTGCCCTCTCGTTCAGAGTGTGGATACCCTCTATGCACCTCAGGCACTCCCGCCTCTCTGCTGCCCTTATGGGAAACCTCCTCACTACGCCCGCCGAGGCATACTCAACCTGTGCCCATTTGGGCCTTTCCCCCTCTTCCTCCATCAGCAGGGCGTATCCCGTAGCCTGCAGCCTGTCCATCGCCCACACACCCACCGATGGGGCATTCCCAGTCCTTATGATGGATGGAATGAGTCCATCATCACCATCCCCAACGAGCTTATCCACCGTCCCGCTGAGTCCCAACTCATCGCTATACATCGTGTGCTGTATCTTCAGCGGCTCTATCATCCAGCCCCTTCCATCTTTTGCGAGCACTTCAAGGCCCCTTGCCACCTCACCAGCCAGTGCGGCAAGCTCACTTGCCACATGAGATAGCGTGCTCTGCTCGATCTCTGGATGAATGCGAGCGACGTTGTCCTTCACCCACGAGAGCTCGCGAAGAAGCCCCTCCACAATAGAGGCTCTGTCATCGGCAAGGGCAAGGTGGTATCGAAGCGCCCACTCCTTGTGCACAATACGAAGGGCGTGCCTTTGCTCGTCTCCCCACAGGTGCCTTCCCTCACGCACGAGCCTTAGCCTCAGGGGGCACGCAGCGTATATGGGTATCTCCGAGACCCTTGCCATCATAGCTCCCTGTACCCCCTGACACTGATTGCCGCTCCATAGGTGGAGCTTTGCATCTCGGTTGCACCCATAAGCGCCGTGCCAACCCCCATGCATCTTTCGCCGTAGAACACCACCTCGTCCCCTGCCCTGACCTCGGGGCTCACCGATGTGATGCCACGCACCGTGATTGAGCCATGGGGCACGAACTCCCCTATGCTCACCTTGTAGGCATCGCATTGAAGCAAGCGCTCCCCAGCAAGTACCGAGAGCGAGAGCTTCCCATGCTCGGGCACAGTGCTAAACAGGTGCCTGCCCTGCTCGTACACCCGAAGACGTGGATACCTGCCCTCCAGCCTCATATTCCCTTGTATGAGGTGCTCAGAGAGCCCTGCTCCGAACTGGTAGTCGCACATGGCGCGCACAGCATCACCCATCCCCCTTCTGGGAGCTGGCTGTGCCATCCGCTCGAGGGCCTCCTTTAGCGCCCTCAGGGATTCTGGACTCGTGGGGGCTCCCTCACAGGTGTAGATGGGCTCATAGCCCATCTCTCGAGTAGCCCTCCTGCACACCTCGAGAAAGCCTCCCTCTGCATGCACCACGATGTTCTCATAGTGTGTGCGCTCCAAAAAGCGAGTGAGGCAGCGGGTGCCCCACGCAATCTCATCCTCACTCCATATCCCGCTCACGGGTATGTCATAGTGCGCACAGGGATACACCAGCTCAAGCTCACGGGGCACCACCCCAAGGGGTGAGGTGATTACCACCTCCTGCACATCAAACCTGCCAGTGATGCGCATGAATGCCCTGTGGCTGGGCGAGGTGGAGTAGGGCTTTCTGGCAGAGCATGGCAGCAGCACCAGTGTGTCGCATGTGCGGGGCGTGAACCTCTCCATCACCCTGCTGGCAAACCTAAGCACCTCCACCCTTCTAAGGCTAAGCTCGGTGTTTGCCCGCAGGGGTGTGGCTGAATAGACGTGCACGAAGGGCTCCACCCTCCCATACATGGAGTCGAGAATGCTCATCGCCACGCACGCCCAGTTGCTAAAGCCCCTCTTGGCCTCTGCATACTCCCTGAGCCTTCCCATGGCAAGGTGATGCCTGACGGACTCCATCTCCTCTCTCAGCATCCACAGGTTGTGCCGATAAACACTCTCCAGCCTCTCCTCAAAGGATTGCTCGTCCTCCTTCCTCTCATGGCACTCTGGGCAGTGACACACGAGCTCTTCCCGCTGTAATCTGCCCTCGCGCGTGAATGCCTCGCCCTTCATGGCGGCATCGAGGCACGCCACATCGTCCACGAGGTCAACCCCACAGAGCACCAGAACTGCGAGGTTTGCGGGCTCGGCGAGGGCTGGAGCATATACAGGGACGTTGTAGGGCTGGCGCTCCCTGAGGGCAAGCATGCACTCCACGAACAATCTTGGCTCCCGTCTCATGCTCTGGGCAGCGCCCAGCACGTACAGCTCCCTTTCTGGTACCAGCTCTGGTGTCGCAGGACACACCACCTCTCCCTTTGGGCCCGGGCTCTCACACAGTTCGGCATACAAAAAATCGCCTTTCAACGCTTTCAACGAGCGGTAAAACGACGTGGCCTCTTCCCTCAGAGACGCTGGAGGGCACTTGTGAGGAAGCACGAGCACATGCTCGCCCCCCTCCCTCTGGGGCACGCTGGGAGCCCATGCACTCTTCGTCTCCAGTATCCTGTGCTCGAGCGCCGAGCCACGCTCGATAATCATCGGAGTGTAGTACGTCTCACCGAGAGTGAGCCTGCCCAGCCTGGCAAGGTAGTGCCTTGCGAGCACCTCAAACATACACCTTCCTCTTACCCAACCATTTTAAGCATTTGTGATGTAACATTCAAGAGATGTTCATAGGCATCGACGACACCGACTCCCCAGATGGTATGTGCACCACATACCTGTGTGCCCACTTAGTGAAGGCTCTCGGCAGCGTGGGAAGGGCGAGCCATCCAATGCTCATCAGGCTCAACCCAAATGTGAAGTTCAAGACGAGGGGCAATGCCGCCGTGGCATTCCACTTTTCTGGAGCGGTAAAGGAGGCGATGGACATCGTGATCGAGGAGGTGTCCCACCTCTCCATGCTCTCCTGTGAGAACACACATCCTGGCGTGGTGTTCATACAGGACGAGCTGCTTCCCCACATTCGCACCAGCCCGGAGCTGCTGGGATTTCCCATGCGGGCAATTCGCCACCTCGTGTCCCTCGATGAAGTGGAGCGTCTCTTGACCAAGCATGGTATCCAGAGCTTTCATCTCAAGCTGGGAAGGGGGAGGATTGGGGCGCTGGCGGCTGCAATCACATGCCTCGTGGATACACACCTGCCAGAGTTCACAAGCCAAGTGCTGCCAGAGCACACCTATGAGCTCATCGCCTACAGGGACAGAAAGATGTGGGGAAGACCAAGAGTGGTGAATGCCAGCTCGGTGTTCAGGGCAGATGCCAGCTCATACCCAAGGACATGGGACACCGTGGACATTGCCAACAGGGAGCTCGTGTGCGTGCCCAACACCCGATGTCCCGTGCTGCTTGGCATCCGCGGAGAGAGCGAGGATGCCGTGCTGGAGGTGTTCTCCAAAATCGAGTGTGAGAGGGCGGCCCACGTGATGGTGTTCAAGACCAACCAGGGCACCGATGTGCACCTCCAGGAGGGCACCATTGGGCACCTCGTGGAGGGTGAGAGCTACATCGTGAGGGGTGTGGTATCAAAGCCACCCTACACCATAAGAGGAGGGCACGTGTTCTTCTCCATTGCAGATGGCGAGAGAGAGCTGATGTGTGCAGCATTCGAGCCCACCAAGCAGTTCAGAAATATCGTGAGGAAGCTCATAGCTGGCGATGTGGTCAGAGTGTGGGGTGCATATCAGGAGGGGGTGTTAAACCTCGAAAAGCTCGAGGTGGTCGAGCTGGTGAGGGCGGTGCCCAAAAACCCCACGTGTCCCGTATGCAACAGGAGCATGGAGTCCGCAGGCAGAAACAAGGGGTTCAGGTGCTCAAGATGCCACACCCGCCATCCCTCAAGGGTGTGGGCTCCACTGGAAAGGGGGATTGAGAAGGGGCTCTATGAGGTGCCACCATGTGCCAGAAGGCATCTTGCCAAGCCGCTGGTGAGGTTTGAGAGAGAGGACGTGCATCCCATGCGATGAGTTAATAAGGCAAGGTGCACAGGAGAGTGCATGGACTTTGATGGGGTGGTGGAAAAGCTCGTCGAGACCATACGAAGGGCACAGCTTTCACTGCCAGATGATGTGAAGGCTGCCATAGTGCGGGCACATGCAGCAGAGAGCCATGAGCCCGCCAAAATGTGCCTTGAGGCCATTCTGAGGAACATCGAGCTTGCAGAGCAGATGGGAGTTCCCATCTGTCAGGACACCGGCCTTCCGATATTCTTCGTTGAGCTCGGAAGGGAGCGTGTTCTCGAGATAGACGTTGAGCGCGCAATCGTGGAGGCGGTAAGGCGGGCCACGCTCGATGTACCACTCAGACCCAACACCGTACACCCCCTGACAAGAGAGAATGCGAGGGACAACACTGGCACGGGAATGCCAGAGATAAAGTACCACCTCACAGAGGGAGATGGGCTCCGCATCACCTACATGCCAAAAGGGGCAGGCTCTGAGAACATGAGCTGTGCAACGATGCTCAAGCCCAGTGAGGTGGACAATGTGGAGCGATTCGTGGTGGAGTGTGTGCACAGGGCTGGGGGGCTTCCCTGCCCACCTGTGGTTGTGGGTGTGGGTGTGGGGGGCTCGTTCGATGGGTGTGCACTCCTGGCAAAAAGGGCACTGCTCGAGCCCATCGGCACCATGGATGAGCTGGAGCACTCACTGTATCGGAAGATAAATGCCCTCGGGATTGGTGCCATGGGGCTCGGAGGAGACATCACCGCGCTGGGCGTCAGGGTGATGTATGCCCACTGCCACACGGCGTCGCTTCCAGTGGCCGTTAACATTGGGTGCTGGGCAAACAGGAGGGGTACGCTCGAGCTTTAGCACACGCTCTTTTCCACCACATCGCCCCCTGGCTCGACCTCCTCGAATATCTGCCCTTCAAAAGTGCACACCTCAGTCCTCTCATCCAGCCACATGTCGGGGCTCAAGCCAGCCTTAAGACACGTGTGGCAGAGAAACTCCACCTCATCCATGCCGTGCTCTGGAGCCACCTGGGGCAGCAGCAGCCCCTGATGGGGGCCATACCTCACCATCAGACCGTGTTTTCCAATCTCGATGTGCTCTGGAAGCTCGCGTGGGCTGCATCTTACGGGTGTCGGCTCTGTGAGCACCGTGAGCTCCACCACGATGTGCTCCAGCTCCGATGCACTGACGGGAGGAAACCTTGGATCAGAAATGGCAGCGCTTATCGCAGCCTCCACGATTGCCTCCTTCAGGGGGTGGATGGGGTATGGAAAGCCTATGCATCCCCTAAGCTCCTTGCCATCCCCCACTCTGTGGAGAGTAACGAACACTCCCCTTTTCTCCTCGAACACCTTGGGAAGCCCAGAGGGCTCTATTCGCCTCCCCTCTTTCAGATAGCTCTCTATCGCCTCTCTTGCCAGAACCACTGCCAGCCTTCCCTCCTCCTTCGTGAGCATGTACATCCCAACACACGTTTGGTTGGAGCTATATAAGGACTCTTTGGGACAAAGCATATATTGGCATCGTCCAATTCAGTGTCCAAGATGAGCTGTGAGAAGAGACCATCGCTGGACGAGTACTTCATGAGGATTGCGGAGGTGGTATCGAGCCGCTCCACCTGCCTCAGAACGAGAGTGGGTGCTGTGCTGGTGAGAGATAAGCGCATTCTCTCCACGGGCTACAATGGTGTTCCCTCTGGAATGGTGCACTGCCTCGAGCTCGGATGTCTGCGCCAGCAGAGCAACATTCCCTCTGGAGAGCGCCACGAGCTGTGCAGAGCTGTGCACGCAGAGCAGAACGCCATCATACAGGCAGCGCTTCATGGCGTGAGCACCGAGGGTGCAACGCTGTACTGCACCCATCAGCCCTGCATCCTGTGTGCCAAGATGCTCATTAATGCCAAGATAAAGCGGGTGGTGTTCAAAAACAGCTATCCAGACACCAAGGCCTTGGAGTTCTTCGAGAATGCGGGCGTGGAGGTGGTGCAGCTTCCCGAGGGGGACGTGCCCGAGGAGGGTATGGATGAAAAAGAGGCGAAAGAGGGGAAGGCCTGAGCTTGGAAAAAACCACCTGCACTGGTGTGAGCACTGTGGCGTGCCCGTGCTGGATAAGGTATGCGGAATATGTGGCGGCGCCACGAGGCAGATAGGGCTAACGCCTCCATACGACGTCAGGCCCGCCTTCGAAACCGACATACGCCGCATCAACGAGTGCACCCAGAGACAGTTTGGATGCGAAATTCTGAGTCCCCATGAGCCAGTGGTGCTCTCCAAGGTGCCCTACGTGGACAGAATGGACGAGGTGATAGCGCGTGGATGTGTGCTGGGCTCGATGAGATTCGAGCTCGAGGGGATGAGGTGGGTATTCCTTCCGAGGCTGGAGGCTGCCAGAGCTATGGAGCCCAGCCGGGGGGTGGTTGAGGTGGATAAGGGAGCGATGGAGTCCATATGCTCGGGGGGAAGTGTGCTCGCCCCCGGTGTGCTCTCCGTGAGCCCGGAGGTCAGGGCAGGGGACGAGGTGGTGGTGTACTGTGGCGATACACCCATCGCGTGCGGCAGGGCGAGGATGGATGCAGGGCACATGCGAGGTGGCAGGGGTGTTGCGGTAAAGGTCAGGTGGCGAAGGGGTGGGGTGCCCCTCGAGGCTGTGCACTTCGGCAGCGAGCGCGAGCTCAGAGGGGCGCTCGTGAGAGCAAACTCTCACGTGATGAGTGCATTTCGGGAGGAGGCACTGGCGTTCATCCAGAGGATGGTCGAGCACTCGTCTCTACCCATCACGGTATCCTACTCTGGAGGAAAGGACAGCCTTGCAGTGCTGCTGCTGTGCCTTGAGGTGCTGGACAGGGTGGATGTGCTGTTTGCCAACACGGGCCTCGAGTTTCCCGAGACCCTCGAAAACGTGCATGAGGTGGTGGATACCTATGGCTTAAGGCTCGTGGAAAGCAACGCAGAAGACGCATTCTGGCAGTCCCTGTCAACGTTTGGCCCCCCTTCGGTGGACATGAGGTGGTGCTGCAAGGTGTGCAAGCTTGGACCGCTGGCAAGGCTGATAGCAGAGCACTATCCAGAGGGATGCCTCTCCTTCATCGGACAGCGAAGATATGAGTCCGAGGCGAGGGCGAGGAGTGGCAGGGTGTGGAAGAATCCATGGGTCATCAATCAGGTGGGCGCATCGCCGATACAGCACTGGACGGCAATGCACGTATGGCTCTATCTTTTCTCCAAGAACGCCCCATACAACCCTCTCTACGAGGTGGGCTATGACAGAATAGGGTGCTGGATGTGCCCCTCCTCCAGCGTGGCAGACCTGCACTCCCTGAAACACACACATCCCCAGCTCAGCAGGCGATGGGAGGAGGCGCTGCTCCACTATTCAAACACTCATGGGCTGAGCGATATGTGGGCAATGCTCGGGCTCTGGAGATGGAGTGAGCCACCCCAGGAGCTCGCACAGCTCGCACACAACCTCGGGATTGAGACGAGACCAACTCCATCCTCCACAACCCTCGAGTTCTCCATGACCTCTGGTGGCAGGACGTGCACTGGCGGGATCAGTGCCGAGGGCAGGTTCTCCTCTGGACTGGACATACCCATGCTCGCCGAGAGTGGACAGCTTCGCCCGCTTGGAAGGACGGTGTGCACGGAGGAGGTGGTAATCGTCCATGGAAAGAGGGCAACAGTGCACATATACGCCTCTGGCGCAGTGGTGGCAAGGGCTAAGGACGAGAAGGATGCCAAGAGGGCGCTGGAGCTTGCCGAAAAGCTCATCAGAAGGGCTTATGCGTGCACTGGATGTGGCGTGTGCATACCATACTGTCCAGTGGGAGCTATCTCAATCGAAAAGAGGGCAATGACCTCAGAGGAGTGTACATCGTGTGGCAGGTGCCTTGTGGCATGTCCAGCCATCCGATACGACCCTCTGAGCATATCAGAGGTGTAGCTCACATCTTTGGTGGGGGCTCCATAAAATCACCTCGCAAGGGGACCAATTTCAATGGGTGGGGGAATTGGGCTCTGGGGGGAATTGGGCTCTGTTAACTTATTGTTGGTGAGGTAGGGTGGGGTAGTAGGTAGCAGTAAACGTTAAAAACTTCATAGAAAAAGAGAATAGCTGTAAAGTGATTGTCGTACATTATTTAGTCAAATTGAGACCATTTAGACAGTCTGACTCTGAGACATCGGTAATAATTATGAAGAAAGGTGAACAAACTGAACGAAACAGCATAAAATTCATGGGTGTGAAACTTGTTTGAGACTAGTTTCAAACATGTTTCAAACATCTTTCATGGTGATTTCGAATAATGTTCTGTGAATTTTAGCCTTTACCAAGCTTCTTGGACAAACACAATATCATAGCTATATCTATCAATGTAAATGTCAACAATATAGTCTACAGCAACCTCTGGCGTAGGATCGTACCAATGAATCACCCAACAGTAATGATCTTCGCCGTCAACAGGTTTGCCACCGATACTAGCAACGCTTTCAAAATCTTTTATCTTCTATTGTTCATCAACTTGGTACACCATGCCATCAGATGTCAGATATACTCTCCTCGTATGTCGCATTGGGGTGCATCTCGAGGTATTTTTTAACAGCTGAATGCTGTTTGGATATTTCTACGAGTTTCTGAACGTTTGTGTTATTTAAACCATATCGTTGAAGGTTAATGAAGTTTTCAACTTCACTTATCCAGCTTTTATCTATTTCGTCATTTCTCATAATTGCCCAGCACCCATATCCTTTTTCGCCAACACTCTTAGTTAATATATGACCTTCTAAGTTACCTTCCAAAACAAACACGATTTTCTCGACACTCGTCAAGATTCTGTAACCTTTGTCATTAGTTATATGGCCGAGCGATAGCGAGGCGAAGAGCGAAGCGACGAAGCGTTCTGCCCCGAAGCCGCTAAATAAATCAATTCATCCAATAATTTTCATACATACACCGTGTCCCGGTGCAACAAACTTAGGTTTGAGAGATCTTAATTCCTTAACCAACTTTTCCCGGACATCTGGAACAGGAATATGATCCACTCCACTAATCTTCAGAGCATCTTTACTTTTGTGGCATATAAATGTGGACGTTCAAGAGATGGTTGAAGGAATTAATCGCTTGATTGATGATGCAATAGGTTTCTGGGAAAAACATATGGAGGAATCCCCATGAAGATCGTCAGAAACGGCTCGAAAGGTGTTGCGAAGGGTACAGATGAGCTGTTCACAGGAAGTGCGTTCATCGAGCTCGTCCTTCTTGGGCCGGAAAACCCCCAGGGTAACGGTTGCATTTGTGACGTTCGAACCGGGCTCAAGAACCGCATGGACCGCATGGCACACGCATCCAGCGGGAC